>CAZNJH010000069.1:0-3994 GCA_964573355.1 uncultured Candidatus Saccharibacteria bacterium
CCATCATCTGTTAATAAGATAATTCCGCAGCTATCCTTGTCTAAACGACCGGCAACTTTCAGATTGTAAAAGTGTCTCGGGAGTAAATTATATATGGTTGGCGTATCACCTTGTTGTTTTCGTGAGCAAATGTAGCCAACTGGCTTATTCAGCAGCACATAGGTTGCACGCTTGGCTGTGGTGGTAACGGCGCTATTATCAAGCGTGATAGTATCGCGATCCGGTTGCAATACGGTTCCAAGTCGAGCCTGGTGGCCATTAATGTACACTCTCCCCTGTTCAATTAAAACATCGGCTTCGCGTCTGCTGACGCCGAGCTGCATGGCAAGGTGTTTATTGAGCCGAACAGGGGCGCTCATGACACTATGACTCGATTTCGTCGAGATCTGGAGTGCGATTGGGGTCGTTTGATGCTGGGGGAACGACGGGTTGCTCGCCGTTCATGAGTGGACTTGAGGCTGCGAAATCTGCAACTTCGGTTGCGAGGTCGCTACTATCTGCTGTGGCCGTACTGGTTGTGTTGGGAGCCGTGGAACCGTCTGGGTTTGACCCTGTAGAGGCAGACTCTCCGAGCAGTTCTTGTACGGTTTGGACAACTTCATCAAGCGTTACCTGACTTTTAACAAAGTACCGATCTGAACCAAGAGACTCGCCGCGTTGGCGATCTTCTTCTTGGCCGAGAGCCGTCATCATAATAACTTTGACGTTCTTAGTTTCAGGGGTGGAGCGTAAAATATCGAGCATATCGAAGCCGCTAATTTTGGGCATCATAACATCAGAGATAATTAAATCTGGTTTTTCGCGTACTGCGGTGGCTAATGCTTCTTCGCCATCACCAGCAACTACAATCGTGTAGCCCTCGGCTTCAAAGCGCGCGCTATAGATCTCGCGAATATTAACGTCATCTTCGACTAATAGTATTGTAGGCATTGTGTCTGTTCCCTCTTTTTTATACACCTTAAGTGTAGCATAAGAAGCTTGTGACTAGAATATCTGCGGCCACAGATCACTTCCATGACTAAGGGTATCGGTTACGGAAGCCGTGGGGCTGGTAGCGTGGCTTGGGCAACTTCAGCATTTACCCTGGGCACTTGCACAAAGAAGGTGCTTCCTTCGCCAAGTTTACTTTCTACCCAAATCTTACCGCCCATTTGTTCAATAATTTGTTTGCTAATGTAGAGGCCGAGCCCAGTACCACCAATTTCACGCGTAGCAGAGTTGTCGATACGGTAAAACTTTTGAAATAAGTGCGGAATGTCTTCTTCTGCCATGCCGATACCTGTGTCGGATACGCGAATCACGACCGATTGATCTTTGAGCGCGGCGCCGACAGTGATGAGGCCTGATTTCGTGTATTTAATCGCGTTTTCAATGAGGTTTAAAATAACTTCGCGGAGCCGTTCAGGATCTGCATGCACGTACAGGAGTGGCTGTACGCTCTTCTCGCCGCCTTCGTTTGTGGAACAGCTCAGGCTGAGTTGTTTTTTAGCGGCAGCCATTTTTTGTTGTTCGACAAGTTCTTGGAGCAACTGGCTGATTTCAATAACCGTTGGTGTATTTGCAAGTCTGCCATCTTCAGTTTTAGAAACGGTCAGCAGATCTTGGAAGAGTTTACCAAGGTGTTTGGTGGAGTCGTAGGCCTTTTGCAAATACTCCCGGGCCTTGTCATCAACTGTGGCAACTTTGGGGTTGAGCGCAAGCTCTAAATAGCCCTGAATTGCAGCGACGGGCGTACGCATTTCGTGACTGGCAGTTGAAATAAAGTCACTTCGTTGTTGCTCTTCGCGTTTTTGGGCGTCAACATTACGCAGGATTGCAATGACGCCGACTTGCTTTTGGCTCAACTGGAAGGTCTCGGGGTCTTCATAGGTTTTAAACAGTGGAGACGCCACAATATCAACATATATATGCCGTTGATGCTGGGTCGTGAGTAACGTAACCTTTTGCGCAGCAGCGCCGCTCTTTAAACTATCGCTAATAGCATCGCCGTCCTGCTTTTGATCTTCCATCTCTGGCTTTATGAGCGAGCGATAGTCAAGTTTATTGGCTTCTTTTGTGTTCCAGCCAAGCATAATAGCGGCACTTTCATTCAGTGTTTGTACGGTGCCTTTGGTATCGATAATCATAACGCCGTCAGTGATCGATTCAATAATGGTATTAGATTTTAATTGCTCTTGTTCCAGCAGGCTTTGTAGCTCAGCCGATTCACCGTTTCCTACGTACCATCGTTTAAATAGATACCAACCAGCTAGTGCCGCCCCGGTGACAACAATATCAATGATGATATTAAAGCCGAGCGAAGCTTTGGTTGGAGTGGTCAACCCGACCATGGTAAATACCAAAATGGTCCAGGTGAGTAAGGTGGCAAGGAGCGGCGGGAAGGGGCCGTTAAGGGCCATTAAAAAGACGAGACCCGCGTAGCCAAGTCGGTACACGAGGTTGGTATTGCCGCTGGTATCGATGATGCCGGCAAATAAAAATGCGTACATGACAATGGGAATGAGGTTTACAATCCAAGTGTATTTTTTATAGAAAAATTGGTAGATCGTTAACGTATAGACTGCATGTATCGCGCCGATGATCAAAATAGAGGGCGTAATCCCCCACTGGGCTTTAGTTGCTGGACTGGCTCCAGTTTGTTCAAAGAGTACAAAAACAGCCGCAAAGATAGCGGTGAGCCCGACGAGTGCAAAATTAAATATCCGAAGCCAACTAGGTTTGACGTGCTGCATGTAATTTCCTGCTTATGCTTTAGTATAGATGAAAAATACGGTAAATGGTAGTAGGCTTATTGTCCATTCACCTCTGGTGTGCTATAGTTTTCTGGTCCGCTTTTGTGCAAATTAGCGCAGCGTATTATAAGCGAACCGTGAGGCCCCGTCGTCTAGTGGTTTAGGATATCTGGTTCTCATCCAGAAGATCGCGGGTTCGAATCCCGCCGGGGTCGCCATCTAGCCCCTGTTTATCAGAAGACACACGTATAACAAGGAGACCAATACTGGGCTGACTATCTAGCTGCACTCTGATTCTCCAAAAGTGATGAAAGTTTCTTAGCAAACTGCTGATCTTCGAGAATTTTCTCAACTACGAGGTTAGCTACTAACTTAATACGTTGCTCGGTCGTGAATGAAAATTGTTCCACAACAGGTGCTTTCGGTTTGTTCTTGCTGCCTTTTGGCCTTGGCATATTACCCTCCTGCCGAGGCTCCTCGCTTATTCAACTAGAAAATCAAAACTATTTTTGTGGTCTGCCGCGTTGTTGTCGATCGTCTAAATCTTTCGCAATCAGCTTAGTAAGCTCTTTATCGCCCTCTTTCGCGAGTGCTTGTAAAACAAATTCGGTTAAACTAAGCCCCCGGCTGTACGCTACTGCCTTGGCACGGTTTTTTACACCTGCTGATGCATCTATACGTAGTTGGGGTCGATCTGCTGTCATGGCATTTATTGTATAATATTGCCTCTGTAATAACAATTGACTGACCTGTTCTGATGTCTAGCTGAATTAGTAAGGAGCCAGTTTCTAACTCTAATTAAATTGTAGCACATGAGGCACAAATAAATCAATAGTTCTCATGCTTTTTGTTGCATATAATACACCGTATTTCGGAATTCGGTATATATTACCTGTTTTACATCTGTAATTACTTGCTCTTTTTCTCTCTTTCTTATATATACATATATAGAAAAGAAGTAAGAAGACAAGTGAGTGTAACAAACTTATGACAGACGGACGTTCAGCATTAAAACCAGGTCAGCTAGATATATTAGAGCTACTTTATAAATACCGTTTTGGTAGTCGGCAATTACTTGCAGACAGTCTTGGTATAAAAGCTGGTTCTAGTCTTCATGAAAAACTTCAAGTCTTGATTAAGCACGGGTACATTAATGCACGCTTAAAGAAACGTTTAAAACTCTATGGTATTCCCGCTGCTTACTATCTTACACCAAAAGGTCTACGCACCTTAGCTGCCCTACCCAAC
Source organism: uncultured Candidatus Saccharibacteria bacterium (assembly GCA_964573355.1). Classification (GTDB taxonomy): domain Bacteria; phylum Patescibacteriota; class Saccharimonadia; order Saccharimonadales; family UBA7683; genus UBA7683. The sequence continues at coordinate 3,981 of CAZNJH010000069.1, forward strand.
CATGAGTACATCAC
>CAZNJH010000070.1:0-1581 GCA_964573355.1 uncultured Candidatus Saccharibacteria bacterium
CCTACGCCGTGAGAACCACCATCACCACCACCGTGTGGGTGATCTGCTGCATTCATAACAAGACCACGAACTTGTGGACGACGACCGAGGTGTCTGCGACGACCTGCTGAGCCAATCTTTACGTTCTGGTGTTGTTCGTTTCCGACCGAACCAATTGTCGCCATGTTATTAATGTTTACTTTACGGATTTCACCGCTTGGTAACTTAATCTGGGCATAGTCACCCTCTTTCGAGGTGAGCTGAGCTTTTGCACCAGCTGAGCGCACCATTTGCGCGCCTCGACCGGGCTGTAACTCGATGCCGTGAATAAATGTACCTACAGGAATGGCTTTTAGCGGTAATCGATTACCGTCTTCAATTGCTGCTTTTTCACCGACAGAAATTACTTGACCAACTTTCATTCTGCTTGTAGCAATAATGTAGTGGTACGTGTTGTGTTCATCTTTAATACGAGCAATGTTTGCACTACGGTTTGGATCGTACTCAATTGCTTCAATAGTTGCAGTACCAAAATCAAGCTGTTTAAAATTAACGAGTCGGTAGAACTGTTTTGCCCCACCACCACGGTGTCGCACGGTGATAACACCACGGTTATTACGCCCACTTGATCGTTTTTTAGCAACAAGCAATGATTTCAGCGGTTTTTTAGCAGTGATTTTATCAAAATCCTGGGTACTCATACCACGTCGAGCAGGAGTTGTTGGTTTGTATTGCTCAACAGCCATTACTTCTTCTCCTCTTCTTCAAAGATCTTGATGCTATCACCATCTTTCAGGCGCACGTAAGCTTTTTTAAATGTGCTGCGTTCGCCAACAATAGGACGAGCCCGTCTGTTTCCCAGCCGTACTGAACGAGCTTTTTTGCCGTTCTGGACAATCACGTTTACTTCCTCGACCGTTACATTGAACTGGGCTTGGACAGCATCTTTAATCTGCACTTTGTTTGCGCTGTTTGGTACAACAAATACGTAGGTTTGATTTAACAAGCTTTGTTGATAAGCTTTTTCACTCATACGAGGTTTCAAATTAAGCATTTGGAGCCTCCTTTTTAACCTGTGGTTTGGCAGCGGCTGCAGCCGGCGCAAGCCAGTCTTTTATCAGTGCTACCGATTTTTTACTTACAACAATGTGGTCAGCGTTCATAATGTCATGGACGTTGAGATACATGGCTTGTACTGCCTTTACGTCTGTAACGTTTCTTGTTGCGCGGTCGATAAGCTCATCCTTTTGGTCTACAACAATAAGTACTCGGCGCGAAAGCTTTAGCTTTGCAAGGAGATCAAGTGTTGATTTCACTTTACCTTCTGGTGCAGTGAAGTCAGCGACTACAATTTTATGAGCAGTATGAGCAAGTGTTAGTGCCTGACGAAGCGCCTGACTTTTTTGTGCTGTTGAAAGACCTTTAGTATAGTTTTCAGTCCCTGTTGGACCAAATACAATACCACCGCCACGCCAGATAGGGTTTCGTGATGAACCAACTCGAGCACGACCGGTACCTTTTTGGCGCCATGGCTTTTTACCACCACCACGGACGAGTCCACGCGTTTTTACTTGGGCTAGGTTAGCTCGTCCATTTGCTAGA
>CAZNJH010000070.1:1591-3927 GCA_964573355.1 uncultured Candidatus Saccharibacteria bacterium
CTTTATAAGATCATGGTTGGAAATATCTACGCCAAACACTTCTTTCGGTAGCGTTGCAGCTGGCTTTGTGGTTGTTTTCGTATCTGCCATATTATGCTCCTACCACCGTTACAAGGCTCTTTTTAGGGCCAGGAATTGCGCCCTTGAACCCAATCAAATTGTTTTCTAGATCAACATATGCAACTCTCAGGCCAGAAACCGTCACCTGCTCAGCGCCCATTTGACCAGCCATTCGTTTGCCCTTAAACACTTTTTGTGGATACATTGATCCAATTGAACCAGGTCGACGAACCATCCCGTTGCCACCATGTGAACTCGCACTGGTAGCAAAGTTATTTCGCTTGACGTTACCCGCAAAGCCTTTACCCTTACTTGTACCGGTGACTTTTACCTTGTCGCCAACTTCAAAAATCGAAACGTCAAAAGAGGAGCCTAACTTTTGCTCCTCCGAAATTTCGTCAACTCGAAACTCTTTAATAATGCGTGGCATGAGTTCCTTGTTCGCCTTCGCTGTATGGCCTGCCACAGATTTGCTTACGTTCTTACCGCCACCGAGTGAAAGCTGAATTGCACTATAGCCATCGGTTTCATCAGTTTTAATTTGGGTAATGACGCACGGACCTGCTTGCACAAGTGTTACAGGAATTAAAACACCATCCTCCTGGAGGATCTGGGTCATACCAATTTTTGTACCCAACAATGCTTTCATGTTATCCCTTATTACCATCAGAGCAAACAAAAATCTTGGACTGCTTCTGGTATCCTATGGCTGTTTAAAGCCTCAGACCTGGAAACATGCCAAGTGCTTGATAAATGGCGTAAAATTACCATCGCAGTGTATCAGATTATACCAGATTGTGTCAACAGTTTTAGACTAGAACGCCAACAGGAAGATAGAAACTCACAAAAGTTGCAGCCAAAAGTACGGCAAGTTCAATCTTTTTGTCAACGTGAGAGCATTCATAGGATGAAAAAGCAGCGCCAATAATAAGTCCGAGCGGAACACTGAGGTGTTCAAATGGACCAAGCTGCACATTGAGTAAACGCACCCAAAAGGTTCCGCAGATAAAATAGAGTACCAATTTTAAGAAGTAGGCTGTATCAGATTGGTGTTTGTGTGTACAAACCCGTGTTGTGCCGAATACTGTTTTGATAGTTTTCTTACGTTTATTGTTTGTTTTTGCCATAACGTACCTTCCATTAAAGCATACGCTGGCAAAATCTAAAAGTTACAACATAAAAGCACAGGTCCCGAACGGATTCGCTCGGGACCTGCAAATGCACGAGACAGAATGCCTATTTTTTACCGGTCAGGAGTTTCTTAACAAATAAGAGTACGACTGCACCTGCTACGGCTACGATAAAACTACGGACATTGAAACCGGTTACGCCTACTCCATCAAAGAGAAAGCCAGAGAGCCAGCCACCAATGGCAGCGCCAATGATACCCACAATAATATTACCAACTGCGCCTTGCTCTTCATTGTTACCGGCGATTAATGATGCGAGCCAACCTGCAATAGCACCAAAAATGATCCACGATAATATACCCATTGCACCTCCTTTATATTGACTCTTCTATTATACCAATTAATGTCAACCTAAAAACCGCCCAGATGTGGACGGTTCAAAAGCTAACGCTTTGCGTGGCGTTTAATTCATCCGGATTTCAGCGTCACAGCCGGCAGGAAGTGATAGATTCATGAGGCTATCGATTGTTTTGGGCGTAGGCTCCAAAATGTCGATCAGTCGTTTGTGAACACGCATTTCGAACTGCTCCATACCTTTTTTGTAGACGTGCGGGCTTTTTATCACTGTAAACTTACTCTTCCGAGTAGGAAGTGGTATCGGTCCATTAATTGTTGCACCTGTTCGGAGTGCTGTATCAATAATTTGTTTTGCACTTTGATCAATAATTTTATGATCATACGCCTTGAGGCGAATACGAATTTTTTGCTTTGGTGTTGCGTCAGCCATAGCTTCCCTTCAATGTAAGCGATGTAACATCGTGTTGAGCCTAGAGAGAGTACCCGAAACGACTTTTAGTCACCGCGATTAATATTACTCATACATTTTACAATATAATTTCATTAATGAAAAGAGCTACATGTATATGCAGCTCTTTTCTCAGACGCCCGAACAGTGTTCGATTGTCTATTTAGTGATGCTTGTTACAACACCAGCACCAACAGTTCGGCCACCTTCACGGATAGCGAAAGTCAAACCTTGGTCCATGGCAATTGGGGCGAGCAGCTTCACTTTGAAAGTGATCGTGTCACCTGGCATAACCATTTCTTTGTCAGCTGGGAGTTCAACTTCACCGGTTACGTCAGTAG
>CAZNJH010000071.1:0-3870 GCA_964573355.1 uncultured Candidatus Saccharibacteria bacterium
TCTCTTATTATTAGTCACATTTGCTCTATTTGCAAAATCTGCAAAATCAACATCCCACAACCAAGATACATCTCTACCATCGGCAAACCGATCATTAATCACAAACAATACCGCTTCTGGCTCCCCTTGTTTTACAAACGTTTCAAGATTACTCATAAAGCCACTCGGATTTTTTACGAGTGCAACGGTAATATTCTTACCATTGAAGTGTAACTTTTCACCCCTACCAAATGGTGTCGGCATCGAGGTCAGCGCCCGCAGACCACGCGGGAGATCTTCTGGAACGAGTTCCGCAAGCACTGCAGCCACCGCAGTTGCATTTAAAGCATTGTGAAAACCTTTCACCGGCACGGGTACTTCTTGCACATCACCGTGCACATCAATGGTTAATTGCTGCAAATCACCAATTTCAGTTACCGATATAAGTGTTGTTGCCAAATTCTTGCTCGTTGCCATTACCTTATCGCCGTGCAAGCTCTGCTCATTTGCAACATGAACAACGAGTGATTCACTCACCCCAAATGAAACACACCGTTTTTTCTTTGTTTTCAGCCGGCTAGCTACAGTGCCGAGCAATGGGTCAAGCTGGTTATAAATCACAACGTCAGCTTTTTGAGCTGCTTGTTCGATAAATGTAGCCGTCGTATCAATTTCACCATAGCGATCAAGCTGATCTCGCAGCACATTAAGAGCGACGAGCATATGCGGGGAGATACCACGGGTAAAGATTGGGGCGTACGCCTCATCCATTTCAAACACAAACCAATCAGTTGGCTTTAGTCTGCCAAAATAGGTCATGTCTTCGATCAGAGCAGCAATTAGACCACGGGTCATATTACTGCCGGTAGCATTTGTTACAACACGTGCACCGGTACCACGCAATGCTGCGACTACCATTTTTGTAGTGGTTGTTTTACCGTTAGTACCCGTGACAAGAACTACCTTATGTTGCACCGGTTTCAGCACAACTGATAAAAATTTTGGATCTAACTGTTCGACAATCAAGCCAGGTAATGCAGATCCATTCTTCCCGAATACACGCAGGCCTTTGATTAAAAGCTTGCAGATAAAAATAAGTGCACGACGATACATCCCTTCTATTGTACCGCCATCGTGGAGTGATTAGTAGCCACTACGGCATTGAGCACCCTCGATAACGCGTACAGCTTGATGCACAAGATCTTCCGGTTCTCGAAACCACCGTATGTGTTTATTGCGCTTAAACCACGTTCGTTGCCGTTTTGCTAGTGAAATATCTCGCTGCACAAAAGCGGCCTTCACCTCGTCCACAGATGCGGAGCCCTCAAAGTAGGAACGAGCAACACGATATCCGATACCAGACATTGATTCAATCCCCCAGCCATACTGCTCAGCAAGAGCTGCTACTTCGTCCAAAAAACCATTTTCAAACATTATGTCTACACGCTGTTGAATACGCTGTTTTAACGATTCACGCTCTCGCTGTATACCGAAGATTGCGCTACCAGCGCGAGGCTGGATATTCACTGGGACCTCTCCGTTCCGTTCAATTGCTCGAATAATATGTCTTTTATTTTTTGTGTTCAAATTGGTTGTATCAATATTTTTTGTATGCAATAGTGTTGTTAATTCTTCATCACTCATCTGTAATAAGTATGCTCTGTAGGCTGGATCTGGTTTATCTTTGAACTGAAAATTATACAACAAAGCATCAATATACAGCCCTGTTCCGCCAACGACTATCGGCGTATGACCACGAGCCGCAATTTCATGAATACATTTTTCCGCCAGGCGCTTAAACTGTGCAGCACTGAATGATTCTGTTGGCTCAATCACGTCAATAAGATGATGTGGAATAATTCTTTGTTCCGCCTCGGTCGGTTTGGCAGTACCAATATTCATCCGTTTATACACGGTTCTAGAGTCTGCGCAAATAATTTCTCCACCTACTTTTTGAGCAAGTGCTATTGCTGCGGCGGTTTTACCACTTGCTGTCTCCCCGACAATAAAAATTACTGCTTGAGTGGTTCCACTGAGTCCCATAAAAGCTCCTTAACGTTCACATGCCAGCTGTTCTCTTTACCAAAAATGTGTATACCCTCTGCTTCAAGGTGTTGTTTATGCGCCCTTCTACCACCCGGATAACCTGCTGCCAATCCGCCAGCCTTATTTACAACACGATGCCACGGCAAACCTGGATCACCATAATGTGCAATCCCACCCACAATTCGTGCGGCTCGAGCATTACCTGCTAGTGCTGCAAGCTGACCATACGTCATGACTCGCCCATAGGGTATCTGCGACACAAAGAGACGTACCCGAGCACCAAATCCGCTATCGATCTCAGACACCAAAGTACACCTTAACTGCCTCCCAATCAGACACTTTATGCATATTCTTTGTAGGATGTATACTTCGACTCCAAGGATAATCACCAAACAGTAATGCCGTAATCCCCGCATCTGCGGCTGCAATACAGTGCTTGGGCTGATCATCAATTAAAAACTGTGCGCCAATCTCTTGGCAGAGACCTGCCTTCGTATGGTTCATTCGATTCGGGTGATCACTATCCCAGATACCCGCAAAATGAACATCGTGAAACAAATCCGGATAATATCGTTGGAGCCACTGATGAGTAAGCTCCTGAAGCTCTTTGCGTCTTGAGGTAGTTATGACTAATTTGAACTGCGGTGCGAGTAATGAGAGTACATCAAACGCATCGGCGTGTGTACTGTACGCTGCACTGGTGCCCGATCGATGATATTCCTTAATCCTTGTGTCAACCGTCGGTAAATCAACTTCCCACATCTCAGCGAGGTGTTCATCATAATCCTCCAGCGTATGGTTGTATCCCCAGCGTTTATTACTAAATTCAATGAATGTGGGAGCACTACTGGCTAATACATCGTCAATATCTACCGCTATAACAGGCCTGCTCATAGCGTGGATTTCTGTGCTCGTTCCTTTGTTTCAGCGGCAACCTTGTTAATAAGCTCATCAGCTGCATAGCCTGAAACTTCGGTTGTTTTTTCAATTAAATCCGAACGAATACGAACACCCAGCTGCTTAGTTTCGACTTCTTTTTCACCGATTACTACTGAATACGGAACTTTCATCAGCTCTGCACTCCGGATTTTCTTACCTACTGTTTCACTAGAACGATCAACGTGTATTCGTAGACCGCTCTCTTTAGCATCTGTTGCAATTTCGTCAACAAAACTGTCAATTTCTGGGGAATCCTTAACTTGGATGATTCGTAGCTGCTCTGGAGCAAGCCAAACCGGGAATCTACCAGCAGTATGTTCAATGTAGACGCTTAAGAAACGTTCAACTGAGCCAAGCAGGGCGCTGTGTATCATAATAGGTTGTTCTTTTTCACCATTCTCGGCTGTATATTCTAGCTCAAACCGCTCTGGCTGAACAAAATCGAGTTGCACTGTTGCTACTTGATGCTCACGGCCAATTGCGTCAGTAGCCATGAAGTCGATTTTTGGACCGTAGAAGGCGGCCTCACCATCTTGCTCAAAATATTCAAGCTCATTTGCTTCTACCGCAGACTTTAATTGAGCTTGTGCAGATTGCCACAGTTTTATATCACCTAAATAGGCGTCGGTTTCATCTCGGTAGCTCAATCTAACACGAAGTTTCATGCCGACCGTTTGATACAGTTGTGAGGCGGCAGAAAGAAGACCATCAATTTCTTGCTCAATCTGATCTGGCCTACAGAATACGTGGCTATCGTCTTGAGTGATTGATCTAACTCGACTAAGGCCACCTAGTTCGCCAGTTTTTTCATCTATAAAAATAGTGTTTGTTTCAAGATAGCGGAGCGGTAGATCCAGGTAGCTCCTTGTCTGTGATTCGTATATTCTTGTGTGATGAGGGCAGTTC
>CAZNJH010000072.1:0-3736 GCA_964573355.1 uncultured Candidatus Saccharibacteria bacterium
CGAATAAGAAACAGCTCGTTTACATCTGGTAGCGAGCTTTTTTCGTGGGTTCTCGAGTTTATTTATGCATTGAGTTAAATATGACCCTGAAGAATATGCTTTGATTTAAAGTAACTAATTAGGAACTGTTCGGAAGTTTTGGATTGCAGCCTTTGCCGCGTCCACTGTCGCAGTATTCGGGATCATAACATAGAGTTGTTGCGCCCCCATACTATAGGTAGCGGCTTTAGCACCGGTGCCGTCAACACTGATAGATTGCGTTGTCCACTGCCCTGCTGAATCAAGTTGCTGGCGAATGAGACTACTAATTTCTTGTTTGCTCGCATTTGTCTGGAATAAACCATCCAAGGAACTGAGTATAGTTTGGTAGTTTAGGATAATCTTAGGTTGTGCGGCTTTGGCAATAATGGCCTCGATAACTTTTTGCTGGTTTTTGCCGCGCTGCCTGTCCCCTGCCTCAAAGCTATGTCGCTCACGAGAAAAAGCTAGAGCCTGTTTAGAATCAAGCTTGTTAATGCCCTGAACAAAGTTGTAGCCACCGGCACTGAAGGCGACATCGCTGTTCACCTCTACTCCACCAATCGCATCTACTGTTCTCAGCAAGGAGGTAAAATTAATTCGTAGGGTGTAATCTATCTTAGTTCCGTACAAATCTTGCAAAGTATTCTTACTCATATCTATACCGTAAATGCCTGCGTGGGTTAGCTTATCTTTGACACCAGTGGTGCCGTGTAGTTGTACGTAGTAGTCCCGTGGCGTGGTGACGAGCAATACTTTTTTATCTGCAGGGTTAACTACCGCCAGAATATTCACGTCACTGCGTGACTGGCTAGCAATATCGCCATAGGTATCAATACCACTTATATAGACCACGAACGGCTTAGTAATAACTGTGCCCGTACTTTCCTTTGCAGTGTTGGCTGAGTTTTGGAGGAGTGTCGTAGTGCTTCGGCTAATAGAAAACGCGTAGCAACTTCCAGCAATTACTAACAAACTGAGAATTCCAAGAATAACGTTTGTAATAATTGAGCGCTTCTTGTCGCGAAGTAATAAAGCAACAAGCGCGACAACAAAAATAAGGCCGAGCACAATACCTGCCGCTATGTATCTCAGTGGCATAATACCAGTCTGAATAATTCCAAAGACAGCTAGACCATAACTAAGGATAGTCAGCCCAGCAAGAACCTTATTTATAATAGTAATATATTTCATGACTTTCTCTTGAACCTCACAAGGAGGTAATAGCATACCACTATTCCTAGCAAACCGGCAAAGGAATCAATAAGCACGTCCCCGACTTCCCCGCTGCGTCCCGGTACAAACATCTGATGAATCTCATCAGAAATAGCATAGACTATAACGAACATCCAGCTGTATAGAATTTGTCTTCTGGCGCTCACTTTGTATTCGCTGGCGATACTGTAAGTCAAGAGCCCAAGTATAAAATATAAGCCAATGTGAGCCGACTTGCGAACTAGAAAAGTCAGAGCACTTTCAGGAGTACCTTGAAACCAGGGCTTGATAGCCTCGACTATTGATCCGCTGAGCGCCGATGAATTAGTCGCAATCTGATTACTGAATAGGAATATGACGATCAGCCAGATAACTAGCGAGCCGTATTTGAGTATGAGGTGGTTGTGCTTTGTCATAAAATCCTAATATATATCGCCACTAATATCATCACTTTCGGCATACAGGCGTTGTTTTGCAATAAGAAGTTTTGACCAGGCCGGATGCTTTAACTTGCCGTTAAGAATTGTTTTGTCGAGGTACTCCAGGTTGAGCACCGCATATATTCCGAAACCAGCAACGGCCTGTACGACAAGGCGAATAATCGGAGGTTGTACTACCAAGCCGATGAAGATTACTACTATAAACATAATCACCGATTTTGATAGAAATCCTCTGGACGTCTTAAGGTATGACTTTATATCAAGGTCTTTACGTAGGGCTATTGTCTGACAGAGCATAACACTAAGCTCGGCAATAAGCATAGATATTGCGGCACCCGTAGACTTGAAAAGTGGTATCAGTATTAAATTCAGTGCCACACTTACTATCGCACCGATTATAACTGAAATTATATAACTTTTATTCCTGCCGACAGGTATTAAGTATTGTGTACGAAGTACATTAGCCCATGCTGCAAATAGGATGACAGGAGCGATGATGGTCAGGACTATGCCGGATTGAGTAAAGTCGGGTCCTAGGAATACTGGGATCAATGTGCCTGCCACGGCGATGAGCCCAAAAGTGATCGGCAGTGACATGAACATTGCGAACTTCATAGATTTTTTAATATATCTATTCATGGTATCTCGATCTTTATTTGCAAAAATATTTGACATTCTAGGCAACATCACCAAGCCCATCGCGGTGATAAGGCCAAGTGGTACCCCCATAAACCTGATCGCAGTATCAAATTGCCCTACCTGTTCCACGCCGGCCATATTACCAAGTATCACTTTGCTGAGGCTAGTGTATATACTGACCGCCACAACAGGTATGAAGAGTGCAAAGAGCGGACGCAGGTGCTGTCTGCATTCATGTAAACTAACCTTGACTATAGAAGTATAACGTCTTAAGAACGGCCAGAGAGCAAGCTGGTTAACGAGTGCGCCGGCTGCCATGATTACAGTGTATGCTGCTAGCCCGTTTTGCTTCCGGACGAAGAGCAGTATGCATAGTAGTGTTACGACTTTTAGAAATACATCTCGCTTTATTGTTAGTTTGAATTCTTCTATACCCATATAGAACCAACTAATATCAAATAGCGTAGAAAGCAAGAAGATACCTTGAATTAAAAAAATCTCACGGTCTTGATTTACGAAGAATATGCAGTATGCCAAGTAAATTATAAGTGCTGGTATGGTCATCAATAATGAAACCGCGTATAGACTAGTGAATGTTTTTGCTAGTTTCTCGGCATCGTCTCTGCTTGATGCAATTACTTTGTTACCATAGTTAATGATTCCTAGATTACTAACTAGGCCAAATAGGGCAACTATTGAGAACGAATATAGATAGAGACCGAGATCAGCTGGCCCAAGTGTATTTGCGACGATCGGAATGGTTATCAGTGGAAAAACCAAAGTAAACAACTGAAAGAAAGTATTGTACAGGTAATTATTTCGTAGGCTTCTAGTCTGCATATCAGACTCCTCGTAGATAGTTCTTTAGTTTCAAAGTACTTCTCAGGGGTAAGATTCCTGTATGGGCGATGGCTGCAAAAAATCTAGTTTGAATTCTACCGCCAGAATTTAGGAGAACTTGTGTTTTAAAGTTAGCAATTACTTCAAAACACCGTGTTCGACAGGCAAGGTATTCAGGTTCTTTACTCGGTATTCTGGCTATCAATGCGCAAGCTTCGATGAATAGCCTGTCGGCGGCAGCACCCGTTATTGCTGGGTATTGTTTCTTGATGAAATTGTACTGCGCTAGAGCAAAGTCGAGGCTTATTATTCGATCTGCATTAAAGGGAGTTCGCACAATACTGCCCGCTCTTTGACGGTAGAAATATCCGACAAATGAGTTCACTACAACACCGTCTGCCTTGTCTATTAGTTTGTATGTGGTCCCTAGGTCAGTGGCAACTATCCCTCTGGCATATCTCAGGTTTTCAAATATTTTTCTGCGGAAGAGCTTTGCGCAGGGTCCGTTGTTTATGTCATTGCTGTACATCATGTTCTCAAGCGCAGATTCCGAATTGTATGTCTTCAACCTATTTGATCTGGAG
>CAZNJH010000073.1:0-492 GCA_964573355.1 uncultured Candidatus Saccharibacteria bacterium
AAGGTATAGATACACAGCTTTTTGTATTGTTACCGTCGCTCGAAGTAGTGCTCGCACGTAATAGCCTGAGAACATCGCTCGCCAAATTACATAACGATAAAGTTAAAGAATGCTACGAGGACTTTAGCGACTGGCGCGCCCACCCCAAGCAACTTATAGATAACTCAGACCTAGACATAGAACGGGTCGCCGGTCTCATAAATGAACGACTGAGGAACGGCTAATCAGCAGTAATTGTGAGTGGAACTCTGTCCATTCAATGAACCCAGATGGACTACGGGAGGCATCAAATTATACAAGCACATCATTATATGCATGATCGTCATGGTTTCGACAGAGTATAATGCTGGTGTGAGTAGGTTTTAGTAGCTATAGTGGTTGCTGTCAAAATTGTAGTTGTCGAGGTCAAGTTTGGTGCCCGATTGATATGAGCTATTGGAAGTTTCACTTTGGTCAACAGCCCGTTTCAGCAATCTCTCACCTGTCATAGCC
>CAZNJH010000073.1:502-3649 GCA_964573355.1 uncultured Candidatus Saccharibacteria bacterium
GATGGCAAGTGTTGAAACAACAACCGTTACTATAAATATTGTTTTTGCCCATTTTGTATCACGGGCTGTTCTGGCAAGCGGCTGGCCTTCGGCATCAGTTTTAACAGAAAAATATACCACAAAGAAGTCAACGATCGACCAGATGTACGCAATAAGTAGTAATAATGTAGCGATAAAGCCGAGTACCGCCGATCGGGCGAAGGCGCTTACAATCATAAGTAAAAAATAACTCAAAAATAATCCGAGTCGAACAAATCCAATAGTTTTTTGCCCGAGGTAAAAATTGCGTAAGCCCAATAGCCCTCCGCCAGGAGAGGTGAGCAAGAATGTAGCGAGAAAGTTCCGCGGCTCGTCGGCTTTGGGTGTTGCAGTGTGCGTTTCGTGAAATTGTGGCGTTGGTCCGACGGGTGCCATAGGTTCAGGGGCTTGAGCTGGTTGAGGTTGCTGGATATCATCCATAGAAGTTCCTTTCATTATAACTAACGGCAGTATAGCATAAGTGGTATTAGGGTCGTAGGGGATGTACTGCTGTTACATGTAACCGAAAATAAAAAGTGTATAATACGCAGTATGAATGTTATCGATGAATATCTTTCTAATCTTGAATCACCACAGCGCGGTGAACTTGAGCGAATTCGGAGATTAGTAAAACAGCTTGTTCCCGATACGGAAGACACAATAGGGTACGGTATACCGACGATTAAGTACAAAGGTAAAAACTTGCTTCATTTTGCTGCTTACAAAGATCACCTTAGCTTATATCCTGGTTCGGCGCCTGTTCAAGAATTTGTAGATGAGCTGACAGAATTTACTATCTCAAAAGGCACGATTCAGTTTACGCCTGAAAAACCACTTTCGGACGAGTTGCTGAATAAAATTATCGTACGGTGTTGCAATCGGATAGATGGTAAGTAGGCGACTCCGGTTGTAACTTTTAATCTACCACTGGTACACTAGAAGTAATGAAAGAATTAAATGGCTCAGATCTTGCTGGTTTTATAAAAGAACGTCAAGCGAAAGCGGTGCGAGGCTTGCGTCAGGCGTATAAGATTCAACCAAAGTTGGCAATTGTGGTCACGGTTGAAAAGCCGGTGATTGAAATTTACATGAATTTGAAAAAGCGCTACGGTGCCGATATTTTAGTTGATGTTGAAATTTACCGCGTTTCTCAAGCCGAAGCACTCGCTACTATTAGTGAGCTTAATAAAGACGAAGCCGTACACGGCATTATTGTGCAGCTCCCGCTTGAAGATCCATCCCAGACTGCAGTGGTTGTAAATGCAGTCGCACCTGAAAAAGACGTTGATGCACTCGGTGAGGGTGCAGTGTTTGATCCAGCTACTCCAACAGCAATTCTTTGGCTTTTGGCTGGATACGGCATTGATCTTAGGGGTCGCAAAGTCTCAATTATTGGCAAGGGAAAACTGGTCGGCAAGCCGCTTGAAGCAATGTTGCGAGATTCTGGCATTGATGCCACTGCGTACGATGCCGGTGATAATGTGGCATCAGCAGTAGAGAGTGCTGATGTGATTGTTTCTGCAACAGGTTCGCCTGGTGTTCTGCGGGCGGACATGATTCCGCTCAATGCCGTGGTAGTAGACGCGGGGGTTGCGGTTGAGGCTGGTCGGGCCGTTGGGGATCTTTCTGATGAAGTCTAACAGCGTGATGAACTAAAAAATACACAACGAAAAGGTGTCGTAGGTCCGATGACAGTTTGTGCATTATTTGAAAACGTAATTAATGCTGCAAAACTATACGCCGGGATTGGCTTGGATAGTAGTAAATAACTACCAAAGCCCCATGATTTTAGATTGCTCGGTGTTGGTTTTACCCACTGAGTGCTTGTTTTACTCGTTCGGCAACTTGCCGTGGTGTCATTTCAGCCTTCACAATAAATGAATGTACTTTAAGTTCTTTGAGTGATTTTGGCGCTTCTTCTTCACCCATGTTTGTCAAAATTATCACCCTAACATCTTTGCCCCACGGTTTTTTTCGAAGCTCCGCTAGCATTTCGTCACCGGTCATCTCAGGCATCATAAGATCAAGTAATATAATGTCGGGCTTAAATTCTTCAATCAAATCAAGTCCAAGTCGTCCATTGTCTGCGGTTTGCACTTCAAATCCTTCGGTCTCAAATTTGAGTCGATACATCTGCGAGATAGCCATGTCGTCTTCAATGATCGCTACGCGTGTTGCTGCCGCCATTTAGTGTGCCCTATTTAAATATCTATCTCTATGCTAGTCAAAAAACATCATTATCGCAAGTTTAGTTTTGGTTGTTTAAAATACGCTCTACGCACTCAAGTACTTTTTGCGGGGTCGAATTGGCTTTTATAATGAAATCACTGATGCCGAGGTGCCACAATGTTCGCGGCGCTTCGTCTTTACTGATATTAGTAAGAATAACAACGGGTATGTTTTCACCCCATGATAGCGCACGAAGCTCGCGTAACATTTCGTCGCCCTTCATGCGGGGCATCATCAAATCTAGTAAGATAATATCAGGACGCTCGTGCTCAATTACTTTTAACCCTTCAATACCATCCTCGGCTTCAAGTACATTGTAATGTGCAAACTGAAGCTTCATCGCGTACATCTTGCGAATCATTGCTTCATCTTCAATAATTGCGACTTTTTTAACACTGTTCATTAATTGCTATAATAGCAGATTTATTTTCGTTTTATTTTACCTGCTATAAGATTGCACCATTCTTTTGCGATATAAAGACCGCCTAATACAGGAACAATTGCCGATGGTTTTGTACTCTGGCCAATACTCTGAATTAACCAATTGTTTTCAACCCGTTCTGCGCCCCCACTTAAAAAGGTAGAAGCACCGATCGCCCCTCCCCAGAAGGTAGCTATAACTTTTGCGCCTCGTTTTATTACTTGCTCATCTTGTTCCGGTGTACTAAATGGTCGTTTAATCTTATGCAAAATGTAGGAAAGACTGGTGCCTACTATCAGCGCTTCGGAGCCCGCGGTTTTTGCTAGTTGTCTGTCGGAATTTAACTCTTCTTGCGCAACCTTGAGTCTTTCGTTTGCAATATTGGAAACCATACTAATTGTTTTAGGGAATCTTCTAAGCCCTTTCTGCGTTATTGTTCCAAACCCTCTCTGCTGCAGGTACGAAAAGCCGTAGGATGC
>CAZNJH010000074.1:0-3630 GCA_964573355.1 uncultured Candidatus Saccharibacteria bacterium
GCGTAATTTTTTGCAGATTTTAACAGCTCAGGCGTCAGCCCCCCGTTTAGTACCGTCTTAAGGTGCCGTACGATAACCTTAATGGCTTCTACGGCATTTTCTGGACTCACCTGAAAGTCAAAATCCCAAACGCTATAATCATGACCGCGACTACCATTGGACCATATGTAATAAGCCAGACCTTTTTCGCGGATATCACCTAAAATAAGCGAGTTCATGGTACCAGTTAGAATATTATTAAGCGCACTGAGCGCATCTGTTTCAGGCTCTGTTATTCTTCGCGGCAGGAGCATTGAAAAGCTAACATACAGCGATTCAACTGTATTGTTTTCGATATAAAGCGGCCCAGTTTGCTTCTTAAGAACCGTCTGCGGGAGCTCAATCCGCTCGCCGTCCGGGAGTAGCAGCTTGCGTTCAATAATTTGCTGTATTTGCTCGCGACGACCCTTGAGATTCCCGGCAATTGCAAAACGAATATTCTCTCGGCTATGCGTTCGTTGATAATGCTTTTTAACATCTTGAATGGTGATGTCGCCGAGTTTATTGAGACGAGTGCGATCATTTTTTACGACAAATCCAACCCGTTCTGATAGCGCTATACCAAGCTGCCGGAAGTAATTACTAAGGTAACCGGTGAGCTCTTCTTTTACGTTACCGATCTCGGCTTGAAACTCTTCTTGTAAAAAGTGAGGCTGTGAAATTGAAAGCATTAATAAATTTAAAATGCGATCCCATTCGAAATCAGCGCATTCACCAACATATCCTACATTATAGGTGTTAGTGTAAGCGTTTGTATAAGCACCATTTTTCTTCACTTCTGCTTCAAATAAACGGGCTTTTCGAAATTCAGAATTTGCACCGCATAGTAAATGCTCCATAACATGCGGGACCTCCCATTTACCGTCTTGGGCTAGATAATAGCCGGCACGTAAATTAAAATCATAACTCATGACGTTCGCCTGTGGCACGTCAATCAAAAGACCTTTCACACCATTTTTCAGTGCGACTTCTCGAACTTTATGTTGCATGAATTCTATTGTAACGGTAAATGGTGGTAGGTGCTACTAATTATGCTCTATTTTACGTATTCACGTCCCAAAGCTACTGTTTTATGCCGCAAGAGCAACTTCTTGGCGAAGCATGACAGCCGACACCTGAATTTCCCGAGCGAGATGTGGAATATCAGCCGGCGTAACGTCAAAATCTATTCCCCCCATCAGTAAACCTCGAGCGAATAAGCGGGCCTCGGAACACATTCGCATTTGAATCTTCGGTTCATCATCGAATATGATCGCAGCTACCGGCTGCAGATTCGTATGTCTCTCAAGCAGCTCTGGTGTATTGAGATAATGAAGCTGATAATGCCCGAGTGCTTGCGCTTGAGCAAAACGATCTCGGGCGGGGGTGGTATTTCTCCCCACATCAACTCTAAAGTCGACTCGAGAATGAATTGTCAGCAAACGATTACTTGTTGATGCACGAACGCCAACTCGACCACCAAGATGAGTAATGATCGCCGCGGTATCGACAGCCGGACCATCAAGGTATGCCCCGTGTGCTTCTCCAAACGCCCTCCCTGCCGATCGAGCTTGTTGAGACGCTAGAGTTAGAAGATTCATTCTGGCCGCCTAGTGCTTATTCTTGCGGGCTTTCTTGTGATTAACACGTTGTTGTTTACGCGATTTTTTAATGGTTGTCTTCTTTTTGGCAGCGGGGATTTTCACTCGCTTTACCACAGTGCCTTCGTAATCTTCGGCACTTGAAGCGACACCACTGGTAATTTCATTGGCATTATCGGTTGACTGACGAGCCATCTTAGTAAGTTCGGTTTCGACCGCACGTTCAATTTGATGTGGCTGTAAGTGGTTTAAGCCTTTCACGACTTCGTTTCGAAGTGTCGATTGCATAGTTTCAAACAATAACTGTCCCTCACGACGGTATTAAACCAACGGATCTTTTTGACCAATCGAACGCCAGCCGATCCCGTTTCTTAAATGCTCCATATTTTCCAGGTGCTCCATCCAGAGTTGATCAAGCACCTGCATCACGGCTTCACGCTCTACTTGCCGCATAAGATCAGTCCCGAGAGCTTCTTCACGATCGACGTATAGTTCGTAGGCATATTCTTTAAATCGTTTGACACGCTCTTTCTCGTCTTCGGTTGATTTAAGATCTTTAAGCTGCTTTTCGCTGAGCGGGAAAACCGTTTGTACTTCGCGGTAAAACTCTTTTTTATCAAGTGGTGTAATGCGCGCCCATGTTTCGGCCTCTTGTTCAATCATCTGCTTAATTTGCCGACTGATATCTTCGGCAAGCAATGCGCGGCGACGGATTGTATACACTGCTTTTCGGTGACGGTTCATCACATCGTCATATTGAACAACATTTTTACGTGAATCGTAGTTATACCCTTCTACCTTCTTCTGTGCATTTTCTAAGGTACGAGAAACGGCTCGGTTCTCAATAGCTTGATCATCTTCAATGCCGAGTCGATCCATCAGTGCCCGAACTCTATCACCGCCAAAAATACGCATCAAGTCGTCTTCGCAGGAAACATAAAACTGGGTCATACCCGGGTCACCCTGACGGCCACAACGACCACGGAGCTGATTATCGATTCGGCGGGATTCATGACGCTCTGAACCTATAACCACTAGCCCGCCGAGCTCCTTGACTCCCTCGCCTAGTACAATATCAGTACCACGACCGGCGATATTGGTAGCAAGCGTTACTGCACCTTTTTGACCCGCCTTTGCAACTATTGCTGCTTCACCTTCATTATTTTTAGCATTCAAGACTTGGTGTGGCACGTGAGCTTCATTGAGCAAACCGGAAAGTAGTTCGTTTTTTTCAATTGAAACTGTTCCGATGAGTACCGGCTGACCCTTTTTGTTAAGTTCTTTAACCTCTGCAATCAACGCTTTGAATTTGCCCGCCTCGTTTTTGTAAATGCGGTCGGTTTTATCAACACGTGCAATCGGCCTATTTGACGGAATCTCAATAACATCAATGCCGTAGATCTGATTAAATTCCTCAGCTTCGGTTGAGGCCGTACCGGTCATACCTGAAAGTTTGTCATACAATCGGAAGTAATTTTGGAACGAAATCGTGGCCAACGTCTGACTTTCTTGTTGTACTTCGACACCTTCTTTCGCCTCAATTGCTTGATGCAACCCTTCGTTGTAACGGCGGCCATGCATTAAACGGCCGGTAAATTCATCGACAATAATGATTTCGCCATCTCGAGAAATAACATACTCTTTCTCTCTGTGAAACAGTGTTTGCGCCTTCAAAGCTTGGTCCATGTGGTATATAAGCTTTATGTGTTCCGGATCGTAGAGATTTTCAATCTTCAAGAGCTTTTGTACTTTTTCAACACCGTTATCATTTAACGCTACTGAGCGGCGTTTTTCATCGAGCTCGTAATCATCAGGTGTAAGCTGGCGAGCAACCTCAGCAAACATCGTATAGCCTGAGCCACTTTCGGTTGAAGGCGCTGAAATAATGAGCGGCGTACGGGCTTCATCAATTAAAATTGAATCAACTTCGTCGACAATCGCAAAATTTAGTTCACGCTGACGAAGATTTTCGCGTGCGTTCACCATGTTGTCGCGTAAATAATCAAAGCCG
>CAZNJH010000075.1:0-3616 GCA_964573355.1 uncultured Candidatus Saccharibacteria bacterium
TTCATAATAGATCAAAGATTTGCAAAATAGCAAGAGTTATTTTATAACATAACCACTTTGAAAATGCTTTCCAATCTGTTGCGAAGTTGTTGAAATTCACTATACTTTTGCAACATATAGAGAATTGTACAAGAGCGGCGCGTTTTTGTATTTTCGTGTATACTGAAAATACTAATGCATAACCGTGATACTAATGAGAGGGTAAAAAATGTCAAAACGTAGCTCTAAAAAACCTAAACTTCTTTCGCTCTTTTCTGGGTGTGGTGGCCTCGACCTTGGCTTTGTACAGGCAGGTTACGAACTTGTATGGGCAAATGACTACGATCATTGGTCTTGCCAAACATATAAGAAAAACTTTGGTGACCATGTGCACGAAGGTAGTATTGTCGATGTTGACTTCAGTAAGGTACCAGATTGCGACATTATGACTGGTGGCTTTCCGTGCCAGGACTTCTCAATGATCTCTAAGAGAGGTGGGCTAGAAACTGATCGTGGTAACTTGTATAAGCATTTTGTTAGAGCGGTTGATGAAAAAAAACCCAAGGTATTCATTGGCGAAAACGTAAAAGGCATTTTATCTGCCAATAAAGGTAAGGCAATTGAGCAAATAGTTGAAGACTTTGCAGCTCTTGGTTACACGGTTAAATATAGGTTGTGTAAATTTGCGGCATACGGCACACCCCAGTTGCGAGAGCGAGTTCTGATTGTTGGCATTAGAAACGACATCGAATATGAATTCGAGTTTCCGGAGTATACACATGACGAAAGTAATTACGTCTCGGCTCTAGAGGCACTTAAAGGGGTTGAGAAGGTTCCTTTCAATAACGAACACCAGAATATCACTCAAGGTACAGTAGAGAAACTAAAACTAATTCCAGAAGGTAAAAATTTTACCGCTATTCCAAAGGACAGCCCTCACTACGTTAAGGGTATGATTAGTCACGTCTATCGAAGACTGCATCGTGATTTGCCATCTACAACGATTATTGCAGGTGGTGGCGGTGGAACATGGGGCTACCATTACGAAGAACATCGACCCTTGACGAACCGCGAACGAGCCAGACTATTCGGTTACCCTGATGACTTTATCTTTGAAGGCTCAATCACAGAAGTTAGACGACAGATCGGAAACTCGGTTCCACCCATTGCTGCAAAAGTATTCGCTGAGCACTTAATACCGGTGTTTAGTAATGATCAGAAAAAAGCGGTAGTTACATCTAAGGAAGAAGATAGTAAAATAAAGGAGGAATACAAACTAGTACCAGTACTTGGCATGGAGTAAAGTGAGCTTAATATATTCAAACTATCCACCGTTAGCAACCGACTCTAAGACTTACCATAGTGTATTTACGGATCTTATCGAGAAGTCGGATAGTATTCAGATTGCATCTGGTTATATCTCTTCTGACGCTTTAATTGATCTCAAGAGTATTGTAGAGGCTAACGGTGGTCCAGCTATTGAACTAAACATCGGAATGCACTATTTCGATGGCCTTACCAAACAGCAAGCTGAGGCGGTTGCAGACCTTGATGACTTGTTACGAAAATCGAATTTAGGCGGTGTTTATTTTGTCGTCACCTTTCCTTTTCACGGTAAGATTATTAGTTTTCGTAAGAGTGGTACTGTAATTGGCGGATTAATTGGATCATCAAACTTGACTAACATAGTTGATAGTAAGGTGAGTAGACAATACGAGGTAGACTTTAGCTTGCCGGAATATGACACAAACGAGTTAGCCGGTTTCATCCAAAAACTTAATCAAACCACTACGCGTGCTTACAAAGATATAGACGTAAAGATCGTCGAGAGTAAGAACTCACTTTTAGACGAGCAGTACGGAGTTTCAAAAGCGGACGATCAGGTAATTGAGTCAATAAAGGCAAATCCCGAGTTTGAATATGAATTTCATATACCTCTTAAAACCGACGATGCCACAAGAAGTAATCTCAATACATTTAACGGGAAGGGTCGCGAGAACAAACAAGGATTTGTTATGCCTCGATCATGGTACGAAGTGGAGCTTATTGTTCCAAAAAGCGTCACAACTCTCCCCGGCTATCCTCAGAGTGACAAACACGGGGATGGTGGTGTTATCAATGTAGTAACGGACGACGGTTGGTCATTTAGCTGTAAGGTCAGTGGTGACTTTAGCAAGAACCTTAGGTCCGGGAAAGACCTCAAAATTCTTGGTAAGTGGCTTAAAGGTAGACTGGAGCATGCTGGTGCACTTAAAACTGGTGAACTTTGCTCGCAAGAAACGCTCGAGAGGTATGGGCGCGATGGTTTTACATTGGCAAAACTAAAAGATCAAGATTTGTGGTACCTTGATTTTGGAGTTGATAGCGAATGAGTCACATTTCAGAATACCTAACTAACCTAGCCGAAGATACGCCAGAAGCTGTAGCTTCAGTACGTGAGACAGTTGACGAAATATCAAAGAATCATCTCGCAAACTTCTCACATATGAACCACGATGTCGGTCTTTTACTTGGGCAAGTACAGAGTGGCAAAACTAGTCAAATGTTTGGGGTTATGGCAGCTGCTGCAGATCACGGTTTTGAGTTATTCCTGGTACTCACAAGTGGAATGACTGCATTGCAGCAGCAAACCTTCGAGCGTGCTATGCAGAGTATCGACACATTTAACGTATGTAATGAAAACGATGAAGTTCGTTTTTTAAGCAAGAAATTGCGACAGCCCACTGCCATAGTACTTAAGAAAAATGCAAGTGTATTGAGAAAATGGAAAAACCATTTAGCATCTTCTGGATATTGCGTGGGCCGCCCGATTTTTATAATTGATGACGAAGCTGATGCTACCTCACTAAATACCAAAGTCAATAAAAAATTGCTTGAAGAAAAAAGCACTATTAATCAAACTCTTGAAGATATAAAACATCTCTGCAGCAGTAGCTTCTACCTGCAAGTAACAGCTACTCCACAACCATTGCTGCTGCAATCCCTTGATTCTGGCTGGAAGCCGAAGTTCATCCATTATTTTAAGCCCGGTAATGGCTACCTCGGAGGCTCCTTCTTCTACTCAAAGCCAACTCCATTTACAAATATTTCAACCCAAGACGACGAGCTCAGTTTGTTACTTGAAACCGATGAAACGCCGCACGGCCTTAAGCTTGCGGTAACTACATACCTGATTACTGCAGCTCACCAAATGAGCGAAAGTCGTAAGGTCTGTAATTTTCTTATTCACCCAAGCTCGAAGATTGACGACCATACTGTAATATCCAACAAACTCAAGAAATACATGAAATTCGTACTTGCAAATACGGGTGATCCTGAAGTGCTACGCCAGTTAGAGCAGTCCTATGTTGGCTTACGACAATCAAAACCGGATATCATCGATTTTAAGGATGTTATTGTATTTTTGAATTCAGAGCCGGAGTTCAAATACATAACGATGAACTCCGGCCCGGATAGTGAAACAACTCCGGATATAAATACCGGACTAAATGTTGTGGTCGGTGGCAATAGTCTTGGCCGCGGAGTTACATTTAAGGGTCTACAAACTGTGTATTATTTGCGTTCTGCCAAAAAGCCGCAAGCAGATACATTCTGGCAGCACTGTCGTATGTTTGGTTACGACCGCGACCCACTTCTT
>CAZNJH010000076.1:0-3534 GCA_964573355.1 uncultured Candidatus Saccharibacteria bacterium
GACTATTGTAGCGCTTGTAAACTCTAGCTGTGACTGACCGCTCTCTACAAAGAGAGCGTTAACGCCTGCACCACTTTAGGGCAAGTGACTGTATAGGTGGTTCGGCTCATTTAGTGAAAGGTGCTGCTCTTTGAGCTACGTTAAGCATAACAAGCATGTATTTAAATTACAAGAGTAAAATTAAAGTAGTATTTACAACAATACAGATACATTTAGTTAAAAATATTGTTGTACTATTAACATTTTATAGCAAAAATATACTCAGATTCATCCTGAAATCACGTATTGTGATATTTTTTGACCACATAAATCTGCTCTTTGGTAACCCGCAATTTCGTTGCACAATACAGGTGCTTATTCAAAGAAGCGCTTTACTCACTCGCAAACTATACGTTGTTATTGTTAAGTGATAATCCCCGTAATCCTTTGGTCGGTAATAAACTTACCTGCGCTCACCCGCAAGTGCATTCGAATAGCCTACATGGTACATGCGTTTTGCTATGACACAAATAAAGACTTTCGAGCATTGGGTATCAATGAGTAGTAAACAACGAGCATGACTGAATGTTGAAGCTACCGTTTCATCGCCATCACAATGAACAACCTTGATCGTATCGACAGCAACCATCCCGAACAGCTGATGTGACCTACATACTATATGACAGCATCTTGCGCACAACTAAGAGCAATAAACATGGCCAACTTTGACGTGAGGTAAGCACAATCAGCGACTATATACGTATATAAAAATCATTCGTGAACCATATTACCCATACACAAAAAACCGGTAGGCTCTAACGGAAAATAGCTGTGGATAACTTTAAGTAATTTTAATGATTTTTCATGTTGACATAAGCAATACGGAGGCCTATTATAGGGATGGTACTTGAGTAAAAAAAGTACTCAAAACAAAAAAGATAAACCCTTGAAACAACGGCTCCTCGCAGGCCGTTGTTTTCTATTTCAGATCTGTTAATGTAACACTCTTAGACACAGCCTTAAGGGGCATATATCAATAACGGTAGAGGTATATTCAGCAGCAAATATTAGCTTTGAGGGGCTGCTCATTGAAGTTGAATGTGTCGCAACAAGAGGATTACCTGTCATTGTTATTGTAGGCCTAGGCAATAAGGCAATTACCGAAATAAAAAAGTGAAAGCTTAAGAAGCAGCATAAAAAATAGTGATATCGTAATGCCGACAAAACACATTACTCTTAACCTCGCGTCAACTGATTTACAAAAAATGGTTCGTGCTACGACTAGCCGTTTGCCATAGCAATGCTGGCAATCGGTCAACAAATAAAAACCGACCGCCAAAATAGTTCTTTGTTAGTTGGTGAACTTTCTTTGAACGTAAGCCTCAAGTCAGTCCGTGGTGCGATCACGCATGACGAGGTGGCCAAAGCCAAAAACTTTTTTCAAGCGAATCTTTGTGCCTGAGGCACCAGCAGCTCAAACGGCACCCATATATGGAATTAGTTTGATACCCGTGGAAAACCTTGTGCAAATATCCCAACATCTTCTGATACCTATGGTCAGCTACACGGAAGACACTCCATCGAAACTGTAGTGGCCGAGCACCACAACATACTGTTCGGCTCACCAAGACCGCGCTTCTAATCGAAGGGGAGCAACTTCTTGAGAGCGCAGCACAAAAAAGTCACGCTAGCAGGCCACATGATTGATGACCGAAAACAAGTGATGCTATTCGAGTTAAAATCATTACCAAACCGCTTCAGTATCGCCCCCGTTGAACTCACGACGCCACTGTGATATAATTTGATCCAAGATTAGATAGTATTTAACAGGAGTAGACAGTATCAAACAACCGCAAACGCGCCTGAACCACGCCATACGCGCCAGTGAGCTCAGGGTTATTGATGAAAACGGCAACCAAGTCGGCGTGCTTTCACGCAGCGAAGCCTTGCAGCGCGCAGAGTTAGCAGGACTCGATTTAGTAGAGGTATCGCCAAACGGTAATCCACCTGTTGCGCGTATTGTTGACTGGGGTAAGTATAACTATCAAAAGACGAAACAGCTCCAAAAACAAAAGAAATTAAGCAAAACTGTTGACCTAAAACAGATTAGACTAGGCATGCGCATTGGCGAAAATGATCTTGAAATTAAAGTTAATAAAGCCCGGAAGTTCCTCGAGGCTGGCCATAAGGTGAAAGTTATGTTACTCTATAGAGGTAGAGAGAATGCTCACAAAGAGCTCGGGTTCACCTTGTTTGAGCGGATTACTTCGAAACTTGAAGATATCGCCGCCGTGGACCAACCAGCACAACTAGCTGGACGTAATTTAACTATCACTTATAGGAGATCTACGAATGCCAAAAATTAAGACTCATAAGGGTACCGCTAAGCGTGTCCGTGCTTCAGCAACAGGCAAGCTCCTCAGAGAGCGCGCTTTTGGGAATCACCTCCTCGCCAAAAAATCAGCGGGCCGCAAACGGAACAATGCAGGCGCACAGGCCGTGAGTAAAGGTGATAAAAATAAGATTAAGCGGGCGCTTGGCGTCTAAAACAGTTTTTAAGGAGTTATCATGCGAGTAAAACGAGGTGTCACAAGCCATAAAAGACACAAAAAAGTCATCAAGCAAGCAAAAGGCATGCAACATGCCCGTCGTACTTCAATTAAACTGGCTCGCCAAGGCGTTATTCGAGCCCTGCAATACGCCTACCGTGATCGCCGTAATAAAAAGCGTGACCTTCGCGGTCTTTGGATCACCCGAATCAACGCCGCCACTCGAGAACATGGTGTAAGCTACAGCGCATTTATGGCACGTTTAAAAAAGAACAACGTCACTATCGATCGTAAAATTCTTTCTGAACTGGCTGTAAATCACCCCAAAGCTATTGAAGCGCTTGTAAAACTCGGCTCTTAATACTTTTTTGGTATACTAATAAGGCTAGATCACTAGGTGGTCACCCGTTTTTATAAACGGGAGGAAAGTCCGGGCAGCATAGGACACGGCAGTTGCTAACGGCAACCGGGGGCAACCCTAGGGAAAGTGCCACAGAAACAAAACTACCCCGACATTGTTAGGGTAAAGGTGAAACGAGTGAGGTAAGAGCTCACAGTCGGCCGTGGTGACACGGAAGAGAGGTAAACCCTGCCCGCTGCAAGGAGGTTTGGCTGCATAAGGCGGTCCGTCGTAGCCAGATCACAAGAACCGCTTGATTTGTCCAGCAATGGGCCAACTAGATAGATGATCACCCTCGACAGAACCCGGCTTATCGGTGATCTAGCACCTTAATTACTGTGCATCGTGCGCATTAAGAATTTCGTTCACTTTTGCGTCTGCAGCTTCGTTATTTTCTCTTGGTATATGATTAAAACGGACGTGACCAAACTGTTTTGTGAGTTCTCTGATCTGTTGATTAAGTGGCCAAAGTTCTCTATTTTTGATTTTATTTAACCCGTTCATCTGATTCACCACCAAAAGACTATCAGAATTAAACAAAACTGTATCCTCTCGACCGGCATATTTGGCGGCAGCTTTTAGACCAAGCAACACACCAGTGTATTC
>CAZNJH010000077.1:0-3471 GCA_964573355.1 uncultured Candidatus Saccharibacteria bacterium
TATCCGCTCGATGCTGATTGTTATTGGATCACTAGCGGTTGTGTTAAATGTAGCGGTTTCACTCTGCGTAATTCTCATATGGCCACTGATTCCTTTGGCGCCAGTTGTCTCAGGTGTTTTGTTTGCGCTGGAGGTCACCGCGGTATGAATGAAGGAGTTAATTTTCAGAGCTCACGTGCCAGAAAGGCTCGAGCAGGACTCCTCTTAGATAGTAAGGCGCTTCGGATTACCCTTGGCGTGGTTGTGCTCGGGTCATTCATTGGCTGGGTTGGTGGAACGGTTTTGCTAGTAGTGCCGATTATGCATCTGTTACTTATTGTAACTGCCAGTGCCCTCATGCCAATTGTATGGTATCATGGCGAACTTAAACAGCTTGAGCCGGAGGCAGAACTACAAAGCAATGCATTGTTTGATGTGGTGATTGAGCGGCAGTTGCTTGGTTCGCTGAGCGCACCGCTCACCGCCGGGCAATTGGCAGAGAAAGCGAGTAAGCTTCCAGGAGGACGTTTTTTTGCGAGTCGCTACGCAATAGATTTCAAGTTCTTGCAAAAAATGCTCCAGGCAAATACTTCGCCTGAATCAGTCTTGCGCATGGCTCAGGAACTAGCAGCTGCAACACCCGGTGAAAGTGAAATTTCTGCAGCCGCTGTGACTGCAGCGCTCATCTTTAGTTTGCCTGAATATGAATTTTATCTTGCCCAGCTCCAGCTTGGTAAAGAAGATATTCTTGCCGGTCTGGCATGGCAGAAACACATTAGCGGTGTCTTTGCCCGATTTTCGGAGCCGCGCGATAGCGGGGGGCTCGGGCGAGATTTAAGCTTTGGCTGGGCGCCGCTGCTAAGCCGCGTTGGAATTAATATCAGTGAGAGCCTAAGTCGTGGTGGTATTCTTCACAGAGAGCTTGAGGGGCACGAAGAAGTAATAAAGCAAATGATGCACCTGTTGGCGCAACCAGGTCGCCGAAATGCTACATTGGTCGGGCAGGTCGGAGTCGGTAAAACAACGCTCGTGTATGCACTTGCCCAGCGGTTGTTAGCCGCGCCTAAAACGGTCGATAGCCAACTTCGGTATCGCCAGATTATTGAACTCGATGCAGCTAGCCTTATTTCACGCGCCAAAGGAAGAGGCGAGCTCGAAAACCTACTTATAAGGTTATTTAACGAGGCGATTCACGCCAATAACATTATTATTTTTCTTGATGAAGCACAGCTTTTTTTGCAGGATGGTACCGGTTCTGTTGATCTTTCGAGCATACTCCTTCCGGTCTTAGAAGGAGGTCGTTTGCAGATAATACTTGCAATGGACGATCAGCAATGGTTAAAGATGAGCCAGACCAACCCTGGTTTAACACAGTTGATGAACCGGGTAGTGGTGAGCCCGCTCGACCAAGTTGACACCATGCGCGTAATGGAAGACCATATACTTTTGCTTGAAAGTAAAAATCCAGTTGTGTATATGCACCAAGGATTAACTGAAGCCTATAAGCTCGCCGAGCGGTTTATTCGTGATCAAGCTTTCCCGGGCAAAGCGATTCGATTGCTTGAAGCAGCAGCTGGTTTTGCTGAACAGGAACATTTCATTACTGAAAAATCAGTGCAACAAGCGGTTGAAAAAAGTTTCGATGTAAAAATTCAGACTGCGAGCAGTAGTGAAGAGCGGGACACACTGTTGAATCTTGAGGGGCGTATTCACGAACGGATGATTAATCAAACCCGAGCAGTGCAAGTGGTCAGTGATGCACTTAGGCGTGCGCGAGCTGGTGTCCGTAATCAAAATAAACCTGTCGGTACCTTTTTGTTCTTGGGGCCAACTGGTGTCGGTAAAACTGAGCTTTCAAAAAGTTTGGCCGCTGTGTATTTTGGTGGCGAAGACAGGCTTATCCGGGTAGACTTGAATGAATATTCACAGGAATCAGATGTTGCCCGACTGCTCGAGGTGGGCTCAGCCAAAAGCACCAGTCTTACGGCCCAAATCGCGAAACAACCATTTTCAGTAGTACTGCTTGACGAGATCGAAAAAGCACACCCAAATGTTTTAAATGTAATGCTGCAACTACTTGACGAAGGCATGCTCCGCGACAGTCAGAATCAAGCAGTAAGTTTTCGTGATGCGATTGTTATTGCTACCAGTAACGCTGGTGCCGATAAAATTCGTGAACACATTACAGCAGGTGAGAGTCTCGAGCAATTTGAAGACCAATTCATAGATGAGCTTATTGATGCTAATATCTTCCGGCCTGAATTTTTGAATCGTTTTGATGAAACAGTGCTATTCAGACCATTAACCGTTGGAGAACTTATGCAAGTAGTCGATTTAATTCTGCTTGGTATCAATAAAACGCTTGCTGCACAAAAAGTAACCGTCACGTTAACCGATCAAGCGAAGCAGTTTTTAGCGGAGACCGGCTACGATCCTCGTCTTGGTGCCCGGCCACTCCGCCGCGTGACTCAGCGTTCAATCGAAAATATTTTAGCGCAAAAATTACTATCAAATGAGGTTGGGCCTGGCTCGACAATAGAACTTGATGCGCCTGAACTTCAAGCCGCGCTCGATCAGCGGCGATAAGTTTTACTAAGTCTTCAGAAGTCGTTTCGTTGAATCCTCGGGTATTGTCCAAAATATCAGAATCAACTACGAGGCTTCTCTTTTACAGCCAACCAATCAGGAACTTCAGAGAATTTAATCTCTTCCCAGTTATCAATCTCCTCTTCGGTTACGTCATAAACGGCTTGATAAGCGGTTTCAACACTTCCATGTAAAGCATTGTTGTAATCTAGTTCAAGCTTCTGAGCAACTATTTTCAATTCGTCTTCAGTCGGTGCTTCTATTTCCACAAAGCTGGGTATCCACGGCCAGGTATCTAATTCTATCTCTGCCTCTCCTAGCTTCCAGCTCTCTCGTCTCGTTTCTTGATATGAATTAGCGATGAGGCCGATCGACTCTAGAAAGCTACACGCTTTATCAAAATCATTAGCTACTACCGTAATTTCTTTTGTGCCGTGTAAATTTCTGTCGTTTAGTTGCTTGTAGCTCATTGTGACTTTATCACCCTCATTGCGGACGCGTATCCACCCTCCAATTTTCTCAAGTCGTTTGTCCTTGTAGTCAAAGACTTTACGGGTCATTAATCTTTCAGGTTGTATGAGTTTAGCGCCACACGACTTTAGTTTATTGCGCATTTCGTTGTGATCAACATTTAACCATTTTGCTTCTATCTCTGTTTCCATACATCAACTATACCAAACAAAAGCCCCTCATTTTGAGGGGCTTTAGGATAGGCATCATGGTACCCCGGGCAGGAATCGAACCTGCGACACGCGGGATAGAAGCCCGCTGCTCTAATCCGCTGAGCTACCGAGGCATGGTGCGGGTGCAGGGAATCGAACCCTGGTCCTGAGTTTGGAAAACTCATATACTAGCCGTTGTACGACACCCGCTTAATGACTGCTAGATTATAACTGATCTATTAGG
>CAZNJH010000078.1:0-1101 GCA_964573355.1 uncultured Candidatus Saccharibacteria bacterium
CACCTGGTGTACACCACCAATCTTGCTGTTTAGCTACAGTTTTATGAAGTTTCTGCGCAAATATTTTGCCGCCATCAAGTATAATTCCTCGAACGGTTAGTCGACGTGCATACATCCTGTTCTCCTTTTTAGGTGTTCGTAATCGTAAGTGAGGCCAGTGGTTTTATCTAAAACATGGCAGTGTACCTACAATTGTAGCACGCAGGAATTCATTAACTTAAAATGACCCATGCAACGAGTGAGATGATTGCGATACCCGCAATAGCTGCGAGTTTAAATTCTAGTGGAATGTGGGGCTCGGCGTGTCCTGAGGGGGTGCTTGGTGGCGGCGCGTCTGATCCTGTGCTGTGCTGGAGTGGTTGAAGGTCTTTGGATTGGGGTGTATTCGGAAGATTAAGTGGCGGGTGGGGTACTGTGTGTTTGGTAGCCTCGACATCTTGTATAACGGTGTGTCCAAGTGGTTTTGCAACTGGTAAAATCTTCATTTGTGATCCTGGGGCGGTAGTGAGTGCGGTGTCGTCATGACGAAATTCACGGGCTCGTTCGCGCTGTCGTTCCAGGCCAAGTTCAACTTTTTCAAACGTGGCTTTAATATCTCGCCCGCGCATACTTTCTTGCACAATACTAATCAAACCACGTCGATCAATGCGGTTTGTGGTGTAGAGTTCTCTTACGCTTGTACCGCTGATGTATAGCATGCTGGCGCGCTCTAAGAGTTGCGGAGTAGAAAGCAGCTCAACCTGTTTAATTTCGTGTGCCGCGACCTTTCCTGGTGATTGTTTTTGCTCCTCCTGATTCACACTCGTGCGTTCAAAAATGTTAACTGGGTCAGTTTCTGCTGCTTGGAGTGGCAGAGACACTGTCTCGTATTGGTTCAGTCGGCGAATCGAGGGTGTGTCTTCGGGCGATGGTGCGCTGCGGGCACTTTTGTCAGCAAAAAACTCGTTTTTAACTGATTGAACTGATGATGTCACATCCTGTTCAGTTACTGGTACCGGTACGGTTTCAGCCGCCGCTTGTTGACTATTCGGATGCTGCTCGCGAACAATTTTCTTCAACTCAGCTTCAGCTTCATTAAAGCGCTTTAATTGTTTTAAAAGT
>CAZNJH010000078.1:1111-3461 GCA_964573355.1 uncultured Candidatus Saccharibacteria bacterium
GTGCATACCCAAGTACGCCAGCACTGACAAATGCACTCGCGCGCTGTTGTTTTTCTCGAGTAGGTGATTCGTTGTTTTCAGAAGGTTGCCTGAACGGTGCTGCTACTGCTTCAGCGCCCACGAATCCACCAATTTGTCCGCTTGGAATTGAAGCCTTGCGCTCATTTGCACCTGCGGTTGATTCGGATGAGTTTTGGACAGCGATGGGCGCTATAGCGTCAGCCTGATTCTCAGAATGCTCGGGTGACTCTTGGCTCGTAACGGGGGTAGGCGTTGTTTTCGGCAGTGGTCTGGGCACGCGCAAGTTTTCAAAACGAGGTGTTGCTGGTTCATCTGTTTCACTTGCTTCCATATCGATAGCGGGTGTCGTTTCACTCATCAGTTCGACAGTAATTTCTGCAATGCGGCGATCAAATTCAGCATCGATTTCTGGCAGAGCCTCAATAGTAGGATCTTCAGCTTTTTCTTGTAGTCGTTTCTCGACCGAGAGTGCAGCTTCGGCTGCTTCAAATTCAGGTGTATCAGGGTTTGTGGTGGCCAGTTCAGTTTCAAGCTTGGCAATATTTATGGGGAGCTGTTCGCGGAGCGCATTGACGGCAGCCGCTTTCACTGTCGCAGCCTCAAGGTCATCTGCGTTATTCTCGTATGTTTGCTTCTGATTTGATCTCGATTCTTTTTCGGCCTTAAACTCAAACAGCTTAAAGGGCTTTTTTACTTCTTGACTCTTGGTTTTTTGTGCTTCCTTATCTGCGGCTTCAGTTTTTTGCCTCTTGGTTCGCTCTGCTTTTTCTTCCGTTTCGTCGTCTTTTTCTTTACCAAATAAAGAACGACTTGCGCGTTCGCCCAATGCCTTCTTTCTGTTAACGTCCGATTCCGTATCTTTGTCTGCGGCTTCGGCACCAATTTCAAACCAAGGAGCTCGATCCATATACGCTTTAGTATAACAGAGGAGAACGTGATGAGAATACGTACTCTTGACAAAAATGCATATGTTTGCTATAATGATGATATGTTAGGAACGAAAAACAAACAAAATCCAAAAAGCGAAAATGTTGTGGCACTTAATGACCAAGGGGAAGAACACCTTCGGGATAAAGAACGTGCGCGTAGAAATACGCGAGCAGGCGTTGTTGGTGCAACTGCGATAACACTTGCTGTTGGTGGCGCAGCTTTTGTAGGCAAATGGTTAAGTGAAGATAGTGCAAATACAAATCGTAGCGCAGAAAAGGCGGTCGCAGCTTCAGTGGCTGACCAGGAGAGATATCTAAAAGAAAGCGTTCAAGAAGAAGCCGAACAAGACGAAGTACTCCAGCAGAGAATGCGCGAATATATGAGCGATTTGCAGGCTGGTCTTATGTCCGGCGAGGTTGTCCCAAACAGTGACGTGCTCATAATCGACAGAGGCGTTCGAGTTCGCCAAACCCCTGAATTTGATGACCTTCAGCAGAGCGGCCACGTGGTGTCACCAACAGATACAGTGATAGCTATTCAACATCCAATAATTTTTGAAGGCTCTATTTTGGTGCCCAATAGTTCTGAGTCCGAACCGTACATATTACCTGATGGTACCTTGAACCCTACTAAGTTCTTGTTCATTAACGAGGCAATTATCGGACAGGTTGATGATGCAACTGGGAATCCGTTCACTCAGAAGGGAGTCTCACACACAGATCCCAATGGTACGGTGAGCTTTACTCCTGAGGGTGGCATATTTATGGGCGATGAATCAACCCCAAATGGACGCGTACCAGTCTCTGTTTTAACTTCCTTCCAAGACATGGAGAGTGCAGCGCGAGCGTTTAGCGCTGCGCCTTAAGTGTAAAGGCCAGTAGTTCACCCATAAATGTATCTTGTGTTTTTTCGGTGATCTGTTAAAATAAGATCAACGCCATGAGGAAGAGTGCTATCTAGCTCTGCCGAAATTTCTATAACTGAAACTGATAATCTGAAGGAACTGAATGATTACAACTGAAAAGAAAACAACCGCAATTAAAAAAACCCAGCGTGCCACTAATGATGTTGGCTCTCCAGAGGTACAAGCTTCAATTTTAACGGAGCGCATTAAAGAATTAACGGAACATCTCAAGATCCACAAGAAAGATAATCACTCTCGACGAGGATTATTACAGATGGTGGGGAAAAGAAAGAAGTTACTTGCGTACTTAAAAGATAAAGATTACGCGGCATATAAAGCAACAATCGAGAAACTCGGACTCAGAAAATAGAGTTCTGACGGGTCCCCCGGCAGAAGCCGCGGGGACTGCGTGAGCGCTTTACACCTGGGTCGATCTTAGGGGTGGCAACCGTTCTTGTGAGTTACATTAATATGGAGCACGTACCATGTTTCATG
>CAZNJH010000079.1:0-3300 GCA_964573355.1 uncultured Candidatus Saccharibacteria bacterium
TTGTTGAATCTTATCAATGAGGGTATCTGTAAAATGAAGACCAGCTGTTGGCGCCGCTTTACTGCCTGTGCTTTTGGCATACAGCGTTTGGTATTCACGAGCTAGTGCATCATTTTGCGCAATATACGGTGGCAGGGGAACATGCTGGGCAGCGACTAAGTCAGGATGGTCAAGCGGCTGCGAAAAAACAATGGTGCGAATACCATCGTCATCTATAGCTGTAACATCGGCAGTTACGTTATCGGTTAAAGCAACCTGCGCACCTACTTTAAACTGTTTCCCCGGTCGCACCAGTGCTCGAACGGTTGTATTGTTGGCTCGCTCGAGAACGAAAATCTCTTTTTTACCATCTTGAAACAAAAACCGACAGTGTTCAACTTTTGAGTTATTGACCGCCACTGTTGTTTGCGGGGGCAGGTAGTTAAGAAGATTGTAAAAGTAATCGTCTGTTATTTGACCGGTAGCTCGCTCATAGATGAGCAATCTCGCGCGATCGCGCGGTGTGGCAGGCTCTTGGGCTATAAGCTCTTTTGGTAGTTCAAATTCAATCACTAACACAGTATACCAGAAGTATATTTGACAAAATATAAATATTTATGCTATAGTTAATAAATTATGGTACATCATATCATGCCAGCTATACAACAACACACCCAGATCAAACTATCTGCGTATTTTTCGTGTGGCCTCAACTTTGCCACAGCAGATACAACTGGCTCACTCTTTGATATGAAATAAACAATTTTTATTAGCATGACGGGATGAGCCTCCAAGCGGAGGCTTTTTAATTACAAACGACTCTCTTGGAGGCTGATCCGGTCAATGCGACCGGCGCCACAGCGAAATCCGCTTTGGCGTGCCTGAACAGAAGGGACCATCCATGTTTGGACCGATAATGCGTTTTGTGGTTGGCACGCTCACCATTGAGCTTGCGCCACTGACGCGAGATGACATGCCGCGGTTTATCACCAACGGCGGCATGCAGAACTTCGAGGTGACCCGGTACCTCGGCCGTAGTGCGGTACCTGTGCTCGAAGATGAGTACGAGTGGTTCGACCACATCCGGGGTGACGCCACCACCTTCTGCTGGGGTATCTACGTTGTCGAGGGCACCACGCGCACGCTGATTGGCAACACCAGCCTCAACAGCATCACCCGCGAGGTGATGGCGCACGGCACCAGCGGCTTCCTGATCTTCGACCAGGATTACTGGAACAAGAAGATCGCGAGTCACTGCCACCGAGCGCGCACCTGGTACGGGTGCGCGCAGATGGGGCTGGTGCAGATTCGTTCGGCGGCCTATGAGCGCAACGTGGGCAGCTGCAAGGCGCTCCTGAGCGTGGGCTACGTGCCGATCTGCACCGAGCGGAACTTCGGGTTCGTTGACGGTTCGTACCTCAGCATGACCAGCTTCGGCCTGATCAACCCGATCGAGTCGCTCTGGCAGCAGTGGTGGCATGGTGATCCGATTCCGGAGGAGTACCAGCAGGCGCGGGTTCGCAGCCTGCAGGCCCTCGAGTGGGCACAGCAGCACATCAGCTTCGGCTGAGTGCAGCGACAGCGACGAACGGTGGAGTGGAGTAGCGAGCACACAGCTCGCACCCACTCCACCGGCGTCGTTTTTAATTTATCTAATCAGTAATTTACACACTAATATTCATCAGCGTCATACCAATGGGTGCGCTCTTGAAAATGAAAATTCTCACCCAAATAGTGTTCAATTCCTTCGCTGACTCCTTCAAATACTTTTGGTTGTTTTTTTAGCTCGCTTATTTTCATCCACGCATTCCGGCCACCCTCAAACGATTCAATGAGTGTGCCTTGGATATTTGTGCAGACTGCCATATAGAAGAGCTTGTCTTCGAGCAAAAAGCCGTCTACATTCCGACGATCAATTTTGTGATACACACCCTTAATTTTTACATCTGCTGTTAAGCCCATTTCCTCCATGAGCTCGCGCGCAGCTGCTTGCACAACCGTTTCACCCCAACGAATCTTACCGCCTGCTCGACACCAAAAGCCGTAAAACGGTTGTTTTAAACGCTGTTGTACCAAAACTTCAGGATCGCTCGAATCGCCTCGAACAGCCAGTAGTAGAACGCTGCTTTTGGGTTGCTTTTCTATAACGTTTTCATCAGTATCGAGCCGGCAGGCGTATTCTTTACCTTGAGCAGTCAGTGTATATTGTTTATCATCTGTTTTTTCAACGTAGCCGACTTCAACTAGACGTTTAATATGAAACTTGAAATGATCACTATCAAGACCTGTCGGTTTTTGCAACTCAGCAAACCCAGCTGCTGGATGAAAGAGCAACTCGCGGAGAATTGAGGTTTGGGCTGCGTGAATGCTTGCTTCGTGGCTCATACGTATATTCCTTGTTTACTACTGTACTCTACCGACTCAAAAGTACAAAAGATAGGGAAGTTGAGTTCCGTATTTTTATTTTGTGATACGAAATTGCATTTTTTACAATAGTATGATACAATGTTTTTATTAGGACAACCGTACAGGAGCGTTACATGGCGAAACCACAAACACGTACCAGAAAAAGGCAGCCTCACAGCACCACCAGTGTACGGGTTAAGCGTGCCGATGAAGTCCTCGC
Source organism: uncultured Candidatus Saccharibacteria bacterium (assembly GCA_964573355.1). Classification (GTDB taxonomy): domain Bacteria; phylum Patescibacteriota; class Saccharimonadia; order Saccharimonadales; family UBA7683; genus UBA7683. Next base: position 2,606 of record CAZNJH010000079.1, read on the forward strand.
AACCATCCAAGGCTGGCTAGCGTACAACTTACATAGCAGATATAACCGACGTTATTCAAAAACGACTCAAAAGAAACTAGTTTCATACGGCCCGTGGTTAGCCATGGCGCTACTTATAATCATTGCACCGCAGCTGATGTTGCTTGCTAATAACGGAGTCTTTGTTACCCCGGTTGGTTTTTTAGAAGCCGTGCTGTTCAACCGTGATTCATGGGGAATACTGAGCATGATACTACTCAATATCGTCTGCTTAGTGGATGGTCTGAGTGATCTGTTCGAAAAACAGCGACGTGGCTGGAGCCGTGTCTATTTTGCCTGCTTTTTGAATTCGGTTTACATTCTGTACCAACTCGTCACTAACCTCAGCCAGCCAGCTGCGCCCATACTTGCGACTGCCGGCATCATGGCCTGCCTTTTTACCTTGCTCGACATTCGCGAATACTACAGCGCATAACGTAGCGAATGGGATTATGCCGTACCTAAAACTGCTACACTAGTAGTATGGATTTTCATACGGTATATACGGACCTCAATGCAGCACAACGAAAAGCTGTTGACCAAATCGATGGCCCAGTGCTCGTTATTGCCGGACCCGGTACCGGCTAAACACAGCTGCTGAGTGCCCGTGTAGCAATCATATTGCAGAAGACTGACACGCTGCCAACAAATATCCTCTGCCTGACCTGCACTGAGAG
>CAZNJH010000080.1:0-3273 GCA_964573355.1 uncultured Candidatus Saccharibacteria bacterium
GTATTAGTCAGCATACCCCCAACCCAACGATTCACAACATAAGGCATACCGGTTTCTTCAGCAACTTGCTGTACTAGTGTTCGAGCCTGTCGTTTCGTACCAACAAGGAGCACTTGTTTGCCGCCAGCAACGGCCTTAACAACCTCTGGTAAAACGGTTTCTAACGCTTCAACCGTTTTGGTTAAATCAATAATGTGATTGCCAGCTCGTTTACTGTGAATAAACGGTGCCATTTTTGGGTGCCATCGGCTCGTTGTATGACCAAAGTGCACACCACTTTCTAATAGTTTTTTGATATCGACAGATACTGCCATATGTATAAATCCTTTCGTTCTTCACGGCAAAGCGACTGTTGTGAAAATAAAGATATCTTCACACAGAAGGATTTCCTCTCCCGCTGCTTATTGTTTACTCGCGTATTATAACAGATCAGCTCAACCAATACAAGACGCTGCTTGTGCGCTAGTATTCTTTAAGTTGGCGACGAAACATACGGGCATACTGGCCAGTTTTTTGGACAGCAAGCTCACGGTGCGTACCGCACTGGACAATTTGGCCATCTTGCAGAACATAAATCATATCGGCATCTTCGATGGTTGTGAGGCGGTGACTAATGGTAATCACCGTCTTTTTATTATCACTACTAAACAAGCGGTCGAAGATTTTGCTTTCAGCAAGGGCATCAATTGCCGAAGTCGGCTCATCCAATATAACTATCGGTGCCTGTCGATAAAAGTTGCGTGCCAGACTAAGTCGCTGCCATTGCCCACCAGACAGATCAGTTGCATTTTTTTCTTCCAACCATGGAGCCAGTGGTGTATCAAGTTTGAGCGGCAACTCGTTTACCATCTCGTACGCTTCAGCCGCTTGAAGTGCTGCTGTAATACGAGGCGCGGTTTCTTTAGCAGCAACGTCTCCGTATGTTACATTCTCTCGAGCGGTCAAGAACTGGAAATTTGTAAAGTTTTGCATGAGCACACCCACATGCTTGTGCCAACTCGTTAAATTAATCGATTGAAGATCATGCCCATTAATCAAAATCCGCCCTTCTGTTGGGGCATAAAATCCCAGCAGCAGTTTAATAAGTGTTGTTTTACCCGCACCGTTCTCGCCAACTAGTGCTACATGATCTTTGCGCGTAATGGTGAGTGAAACGTTGCGAAGCACTCTTTTGTCAGAGCCCGGATACGCAAATGACACGTTCTTGAATTCAATACGCTCCACTTCGCCACGGAATGACGTATGTGCAGTGCCTGGCAGTTCTAGCGCCATAAAATCACTGTAATCCTTTAGTTTGGCAAGGTCCTCATCAGCCGAACCGTACTCCGATATAAATTTTCCCGCCGAACTCAGCGCTCGACTCACTAATTGCTGCACATAAACAAATTGCCCAATTGGCAAGCTTTGTGTGGATATCTTCATAATTACCCAAATAAGCGTGCCCAGTTCAGTAACCGACTCGAGTAAATCACCTAAAATCCGCCACTTCACAAATCGTTTCTCAAACTGCAAGCGCCTGCCCTGATCTCGATTACGGTACATCGCACGAAGTTTCAGCATTGTTTGCGCAAGGTTGTATAGTCGCAGTTCCGAAATAATTCTCGGCTGGATCATGTTGTATTCGATATAACTTTGTTTGCGCCGATCAGTCACTGTTTCACGCCAATGCGCAATATTTAAGAGAGAAAGCTTATATTGTATATATACCCCGGGCAGAATAGCGATAAAAAATAATGCAGAAACCCATGGCGAAAGCACCCCTAGTGCCACGACTGCAGAAACGACCCCAAAAAGTGAGCTAAATATACCCATCACACGGTCAAAGACATAGGCAAAAAACCGTGTAAATTCTTGCGCCTTTTCGTATAAATCAATAGTTTTTTTGTCATCATAGCGCCAAAACTCAAGCTTGATAAACTTTTCATACAGTGAATCTGAAACTCTTGACTCCACCCTAAAGCGTACAATCTGATCCACATAGTTATTTAGGGTACCAAACAGGGTACTCAACAGACCGATCCCCGCAGTAAGGAGAATGTACATAACCGCTACACGTTCTGCCCCTGGCTGCCCGTTAAACGCGGCAGTTGCTTGCGTAATGGTTTGCGCTGCCAGGTACGCAGTAACCAGAGGAAATACTGAATTTAAAACCCCACTCGTAAGCTTCAATGCAATCGCAAGCGGCGAAATTTTATATGCAATCTTAAGCACCCTCCAAATCGCTGCTAGATATGCCATGCTGCTCATGGTTACTTTTTGTGTTGACTGCTTACTCCGTCTGGGCATACATCTCGCTTTTGTTTCTGCCGTTAGAAAGACTGGCTCATTGTTTAATACCGGCAAAAACTGCTTATTTTATGATTGACTTTATTATGCAAAAATGATAAAATTTAGTCAAGCTTGATTGGCTTCGGCCATCAGCGTAAGAAGGAGGGCGGGTTGATCTCGCTACTTGTGCTCATATAAGATTCGAGCACAGCAGCTCGAAGATCCTCGATGAGGTAGATCTCGAATACTCGATACTATCATTCTGAAGATCCCTAGCTAGCCACCCTCCTTCTTAAAAAACCAAATTAATACGCAAGGTGGCTACGGCGTGATAACATTTTTAGTCTTACTTATGGTATTGCTTGCAGCAGGGGCAATATTTTTTATTTTCAATTTATTTGTAGATACCAAAAAAAAGCGGGCCTGGTTTCATGCGATGGACTCCAAAGTCTTGCTGATTGAAATTCCGCGCACAAATGATAAAAAAGAGCTTTCCGCAGAACACATGTTCGCCAGCTTGCATGGTATTTTAAAGAATAAACGCGAGCTTAAGACACACCAAGAATACCAAGAGCATATTGGATTTGAAATTGTCAGTATTGGTAATAAAATCCAGTTTTACATCTGGACCCCAGCAGTCCTCACCTCTTTTATTGAAGGACAGGTGTATGCTCAGTATCCTGACGCGCAAATTAAACAAATTAACCCCGAGGAAGATTATGTACACCAAATTCCCGAAGGCCACTACCGCCAAGTTGTCGAAATCGGACTCACCGAAGATGAGACTCTTCCAATTAAAACTTTCCTCAGTTTTGAAGTAGATCCCCTTGCCGCAATCACAGCGACCCTAACAAAGCTCGAGGCCGAAAACGAAATGCTTGGTATTCAAATTCTCGCGCGACCAGTTGATGATTCGTGGCACAAAACATCAGCCAGACGAGCTGAATCAATTAAGAATGGTGGTTCATCAACCTCGCGAAGCGGATGGTTTGCACAAACTGGCGG
>CAZNJH010000081.1:0-3246 GCA_964573355.1 uncultured Candidatus Saccharibacteria bacterium
ACGCTGTGTACCACGGCGAGCTTGCGAATGAGCTTGGCAATGCAGTGCAACGAGTAGCGAGTATGATTAATCGCTACCAACAGGGTGTTATTAGCCAAACTATTTCGCCGCAGCATGACATTGAACCCTATACTACGGCGATAGAAAACCAGCAGTTTGATAAGGCGCTCGAATGGGCGTGGGGGTTGGTCCGCGGCGTAAACGTCTTCTTAGAACAAGAAAAACCATGGCAACTTGCCAAAGAAGAAGATAAAACACATCTTGGTGAAGTTTTAGGAGCTTGTGTTGGCGATATCCTTCAAATTGCCGAATTGCTCACACCATTTTTACCCACGGCGGCCCAAACGATTCAAAATATTTTCAGTGAAGGGCACGTTCACAACTACTCCGGGGTGCTCTTTCCAAGGATTGAATCAGGCGAATAACTCTATTGTCATGTAGAAGTGCATGAGCTGATTATGCTCGAGTAGCTTGGCCGTTCGAATCAGAGCTTCGTGACAACAGAAGCAGTCAGTATTAGGCTATTTGCCGGTGGTAGACCAGTGCCACGCTTCAAGTGCGTGATTTTTTAGATGATATTCATGGCCGTGGCCCTGGAGCCATGTGTAGCACGGGGAGTATTCGAAAAGCATGTATCCGTTGCAGGCAAAATCAATTGCCACCCCTTCGTTATGAAGGCTTTTCCCGGCTGGTTCGGTTGGCGGCGAACACAGATTACTTGGCTTTTGATATAAATTGTAATCCCCAAGCCCGCAGTTTGCGCCCCGTAACATGAGCTGGTATTCGCATGAACGATACGCTACTGTAATGGCCATTGGCACACCTTCGGTACTTGCCGTGTTCAGGAGCTTGGCGACGAACGGTGCTAATTTGGCGTGCACGTTACTACCGGCAACAGAAACGAGGTGCGAGTTTTCCCAATTACTATCATGACACTGTACGTAGGTTTGATCTGGAGCGGGAGGAAGTAGCGGTGCGTTTGAAAGTACTGCTTGTGCGCTCCCTGCCACTACTGCAGAAGCTGCTATCAATTGTGCAACCCATCCTATCATGACTTCAGTATATAAGGGATTGTATCATTGTCCATAATGCTCTATGCACATTCTTGAGCAATAGCAGAGAGTAAGCACGGTTGCAATCGCAAAGATCTTCACGCACACTAAAAACATGCAACTAATCGATACACATTGTCACATTCATGACACGATGCTTTTTTCAGAAGAACAAGCTCAACAAGCCTTACGTAATGCTGTGCAAGCAGGCGTAACGCGCCTGGTATGTGTTGGAACGAGCCTAGAGGATAGCAAACGAGCAGTCGCCTTTGCAGTAGCCCACCCAGAACACTGCTGGGCGAGTATTGGGATACATCCGCATGAAGCCACAACGTTAACATCGGATGAAATCACGCGCGAACTTGAAGCACTCGCTCAGTTAGCAGAAAGTCCCAAAGTTGTCGCTATCGGTGAGTGTGGCCTCGATTTTTACTATAATGATAAAAATGCCAGTCTTACATCTCAGGAGGTACTTTTGCGGGGCCAGATTGAGATTGCGCTTAACTACACACTACCGATTATTTTTCATGTCAGGGAAGCATTCGAAGATTTCTGGCGTATTTTTGAAACATATCAGGGTATTGAAGGTGTACTCCATAGCTTTACGGACAGGCCACTGCATTTAGAGCGAGCGTTACGCCATAAGTTGCACATTGGGATAAACGGCATTGCGACATTTACAACGCATGAATGGCAAAAAGAACTGTTTAAAACCGTCAACCTCAATAGTTTTGTTGTAGAAACTGATGCGCCCTTCTTGACACCAAAGCCAATCCGTGGTATCATGAACGCGCCGGAAAATGTGATATATATCACAAAATTTTTGGCAGACTTAAGAAGTGAGCGCGAACTCGACATAGCAAATGCCACAACAGCTAATGCTCTGAGATTGTTCAAACTTACGTGAGAGATGGAGTATGAGTACAGATACACCAGGCAACGAACAACATATCAAAGATCAAGAAGCCGACCAGGCTCGTGCCGCACTCGGTGAATTATTTGGTATGGGACGTTCACCGAACGCTGAGCCAGGATATGAATATACTCCTGTTCCAGTTGTGGCGGAAATGCCGCATTTGCCTATTGATTACCTTGAACAACCAATGCCTTCACAAGCAACTGCAGAACTACCCGATGTGACTGCGCTCGGAATATCTCAAGCTATTCTGGGGGTACGATCGATCGGAGCAAACCTTTTAACGATGCGTAATGGCGAAAATACTACACGAGTAAGTAAACCAGAGGGGTACCGCAATGTTGCGTAGGGTGCTCCAAGTCATAATGGGCACGCCCAAAGCAGGGGTATCGTCTTTGCAGACAAGTTCACAAAAACGTGAAGCTCGCCGAAGAGAGCTTATTAAGCACGAAAGTGAGATCGGTGCTCGCTTATTTGGGGCTATCCCAAATGGGCACCATCGTGAATTTTTCTGTTTAGATGAATATACATGGATCTGGCACGAGAGTTGGATTGATGAAAAAACAAAAGCGACCAACACTATGCATGTGCGGTATGAATTTCAGCCGCGGGGCGTCTTGAAGGTGGTTGACGGGGTGGCGACAGGTTTTGTGGTTGGAGATGAGCTTACGTATCTTTTGCAGTCAATTCAAACATATTACAAACGGGTGAGTAGAGAAGTATATGGCATCGCACCGCTGCCAATTCACACTTCGTAAATCATGATCACTGGCAACAAATATCGTTTGATATACTGGTAACAGATGAAAACAACGTTTTACCTCGATCATGCTGCTGCGACACCACTCGATCCTCGCGCCATCTCGGCGATGATGCCGTATCTCGCTGACAACTTTTACAATCCTTCTGCTGTATATCAAGCTGCGCGACGGGTTCGTGGCGAGGTAGAGGCAGCTCGGTCTCAGGTTGCGAATGTGCTTGGAGCCAAAGACCAAGAAGTGATTTTCACCGCAGGCGGTACCGAAGCGAATAATCTAGCAATCCATGGTGTCATGCGACAGTTCCCGGGAGCAAATGTAATCGTTTCAAGTATCGAGCACGAATCCGTTTTAGAACCCGCCAACAATTATGAACGACGCATCGTGCCGGTTGATCATAACGGTATTATTGATCTTGCTGTACTCGAACAGTTGATTGATAACAAGACAGTGCTGATCAGTGTTATGTACGCTAATAATGAAGTCGGAACCGTTCAGCCGATTAAGCAGATCGCAGCAC
>CAZNJH010000082.1:0-3169 GCA_964573355.1 uncultured Candidatus Saccharibacteria bacterium
TCGAATTAGTTGGGTTGAGCGGAAAGGAAAAGAATTTCCCAAGAGAGCTTTCGGGTGGAGAGCAGCAGCGTGTGGCAATTGCGCGAGCAGTTGTTCGGCAACCAAAGATCTTAATTGCGGATGAACCTACCGGTAATCTCGACCCTAAGCACGCCTGGGATGTTGTTTCGGTGCTTGAAAAAATAAACCAGCATGGCACTACAGTACTTATGACAACACATAATCAAGATATTGTAAATAAATTAAAGCGACGAGTAATAACGATTGATGGTGGGCGAGTTGCGCAAGACACCGCAGGAGGAAAGCGGTAATGCAGGGGAGTAATGTTAAGCGTAAGCTTATTAACGCACGGCGGGTATTTGTTATTGGTGCCCATAGTTTTTTACGAAATGCCTGGCTTTCTGCAGCAGCAACGATTGTTATGACCATCACACTTGGTTGTATACTGCTCACATTTTTTGCAAGCTACACCCTCAACAGCACGGTCGAAACATTTACTGAAAAAATAGATGTTTCAATCTTTTTCAAAACCGAAGCAATGAAGTCTGATATTGATAAGTTTTCGGCCGATCTTCGGAGCAACCCTCAGCTTGGTGTAAAACAGGTGACCTATATTTCAAAAGAAGATGCTCGTGCGAGCTTTGAACAGCAGAATAAAGATGACATAAAAACCCTTCAGGCGATTGCGCAAACCAAGGATGCTTTCCCGGCCAGTATTCGTGTTAAAACACTCGATACTGCCAAACTAGAAGAAGTCGTGAAGGTGGCCCGACAAGAAAAATACAAAGGTATTTATGATAAAGATTCATATAAAGATGACGCCAAACGAACCGCAGTTGATCGTCTTGGTAACATAGCGAAGTTTTTGCGTAATGGAGGTTTGGTGGCAAGTGTAATTTTTGGTGCAATTTCAATCCTGGTCATTTTAAACACCATTCGAATGACGATTTTTAATCGGCGAGATGAAATTGAAATTATGCAATTGATAGGTGCGAGTAAGTGGTATATTCGTGGACCATTTTTGGTCGAGGCTGCGATGTATGGAGCCATCGCTGGCTTATTTGCCAACATATTCTTTTATCTAGTGGTACTCGGTCAGGCGCCAAAGCTCAGTAGCTACGTAGAAGAAATTAGACCAAGTGTTGAGCATTTCCAAACACTGACGCCGCTTGTAGTGCCACTTACGCTATTGGTAGGGGTCGTGATTGGTACCTTCTCTTCATACTTAGCCATTCGAAAACACTTAAAACTCAAACACACAAAATAACTGTTGTGTTAACTACTGGATCTATTGACTCGTCATTATGCTTATGTTAATCTTAAATTAACTATGGTCCACCACGCAAACCACGGTAAAAAAACTGTCCGCTTATCTCCGCTCATAGCAGCGAGCGTGGTTGTTGTTTCCGCAATTTTAGCACCAGTCGTTCATGCTGATCAATTTGACGAACAAATTAAACAGCGGCAAGCCGAACAGCAGCAGGCGCAAAATCAGGCCAATGTTCTTGGGGCGCAGGCTGGTGATGTACGGAGCCAAATTAGTGAGTTGCAGAATCAGATTGCTTCTGTTCAAGCCCAGATTGATGCCAATACCGCAAAGCAAAATGAGCTTACAACACAGATCGAGCTTGCGCAGAAAAAGCTTGAGGAGCAAAAAACGTTACTGTCTGCCAATATCCGCTCAATGTATATAGAGGGTGATATTTCACCACTCGAGATGATTGCTTCAAGCAAAAATCTCGGAGACTTTGTTGATAAGCAAGAGTACCGTGATCGCATTAAAGAAAGTATCAGCTCAACTATGGATGAAATTGAGCGCCTAAAAAAGCAGTTGGGTGAGCAAAAACAAGAAGTTACACGGATCCTCGATGAGCAAAAGTCACTTCGCGGTACGCTTGATCAAAAAAATGCCGAAGCGGGTACAAAACTTGCTTCAATTAATCAAGACAAAGCTCAATTTGACGGCCAGGTGCAAGCGTTAAGTAAAGAAATCGCTAACTTGCGAGCTCAGCAAAAAGCAGCCAATGCCGCCTTTATTGGTAGTGCTGGCTCCGGTGTTAACTGTGGCGGTGGATATCCTGGACATGCTGTTAGCAGCTTTGGGCGTTGGGGTTGTAACTATGGTCTCGACGACGGTGTCGACAACTGGGGCATGTATAACCGAGAATGCGTTAGTTATACCGCTTTCAAAGTGGCACAGTCTGGTAGAAGAATGCCATATTGGGGTGGTCGTGGTAATGCCAAACAATGGCCCGGCAATGCACGGGCGGAAAATATTGCAGTTGATGGCAACCCACAAGTCGGAGATGTCGCAATTTCAACAGCCGGCTTTTATGGGCACGCAATGTACGTTGAAGCAGTACTTGGGAATGGCCGAATTTTAATTAGCCAGTACAATGCAGCATGGGATGGTCGCTACACAGAAGTTGTTATTAGTGCCGCAGGCTTACAATTCATTCATTTTCCATAGAGAATTCTTCTAAAATTCGTCGCTTGCATTTAACGTGCACCGCGTTGACTTATTTGTTCACCGAAAACGTCGGTTTGCTTTAATCGCTAAGGCGAGGGCGTGATACTTGGCAGACTGAAGGGAGAGGTCGTATGTGGTCGGCACTGATACGATATTTTTAGTGAATTTGAGTTTAAACTGCGTGACATTTTTGAGTGCGGGGTAATGCTTACCCGCTATGCCCATAAAATCATAGGTATGATTGTGGCGGGCTTTCATTATTTTCATAATTTCCCAGTGTAGTGCATAAGCTGCAGATGTTTCTCGAGCTTGAGCGCTGCTCGCGCCATAGTAATACAAAGCGGTACCGGCATATTCTGTGGTTATGGCCCAGGCCGCTACCGAACCTTCCACCTCGGCCACGTAGAGCCGTGCGATACCGGTAAGCGATTTTAGGAAGGTCGTATAGAGCGTTAAGGTGTGGATCCCAAACCCATCACGCGCTCCTGTTTCTTCTAAAATAGGGTAGCAATGATTTTTAAAAAATTCTGGAGTATTAGCTGTAATTTCACGTACTGTTACTGAAGCCTTTATAGCTTTTCTGATCCCTTGGCGACCGCTCTGGCTCATTTTTGCGTACAGGTCGTCTTCTGATTGGTTAAGATCAGCCACGGCAGTTTCATCGTACATAGTGTGTTCGTACGGTAGCCGCAGTGGCTT
>CAZNJH010000083.1:0-3125 GCA_964573355.1 uncultured Candidatus Saccharibacteria bacterium
CAACCGACAGCTCAACCGGGAAGCCATAGGTGTCGTATAGCATGAAAAGATCATGCCCCGTAATTTCAGCTTTCTCTGCAGCTAGTTTAGTAAACTCTTTAATTCCTTTTCTGATGGTTTGACGAAAGGCTTTTTCTTCTTTAACAAGCACTGCAATGACCGTATCTGTTTGTTGGGCCACTTCTGGAAAGTCTTCGCTGTACAACTCGGTAATAACCGGCACGATTTCTTCCATGAAATTTTGCTCAACACCTAACTCGAACGCAAACCGAATTGCACGACGAAGCAAACGACGCATAACATAACCCTGCTCTTTGTTGCTCGGGACACAGCCGTCTACCGCTAAGAAAGTAGCTGCTCGTAGATGGTCAGCAATAACCCGCATTGCATTTGTATTACTTTCGTATTTTTTACCGCTCAATTGTTCAAGCTTCTCAATAATTGGCCACAAGAGGCTAATTTTGAAGACATCAGGGTTATTCAAAGCTGCTGCCGCAATACGCTCTAAGCCTGAACCATGGTCAATATTCGGTTTTTCCAGTGGCTCAAATGTACCTTCAGCCACTTTTTTATAGGCCATAAAAACATTGTTACCAATCTCCATAAACCGGCCACAATCACAATTAGGATGACACTTCTCACCAAACTCCTGATTATGGGGTATGCCAAAATCGTAAAACATTTCGCTGTCTGGACCGCAAGGATCACCTATGGGTGTAGTATCAAGCCCTGTTTTGCCACGATTCCACCAGTTATTGCTATCGTCGTAGTAAAAGATACGCTCGTTATCATTCATACCACGCTTGTATCCATCTTCTTCAGAACCAATGTCAGCTGTTTTTGAACTCAGACCTTTTGCCGCGTACAGCGCCGCCCATAAATCAGCTGCCTCGGAATCTTTAGGAATGCCATATTTTTCATTACCAATGTAGCAGGTGATGTAAACTTTACTCATATCAAGCCCCACCACTTCACTCAAAAACTCAAACATCCAGGAGATTTGTTCTTCTTTGAAATAATCGCCCATACTCCAGTTGCCAAGCATTTCAAAGAAGGTCGTATGGCGGTTATCGCCAATATCTTCTATATCCTGAGCACGTAAGCACGTTTGACTATCGGTGATTCGCTGACCGTTTGGATGTGGTTCACCTAAAAGATATGGAATCATTGGCTGCATGCCAGAGCCAGTAAAGAGTGTCGTTGGATCGTCTTTTAACACCAACGGGGCACGACGTACAGCTGTATGCCCTCTTTTTTCAAAGAATTCTAAATATTTCCGTCTGATTTCTTGTGCAGTCATAATCTCCATTTTAACAGATAAGGGAACTATACGGTTGTTTTATTTCGTATCGAGACTATACTTTACAATACAATAATTTGAGAGACAGTCCATGCTAATAGAACCGTTTGCGTATAATGTTCCTGCCGAAAGAAGTCCTGTTGAACTATGTGGCGAGAATGCAGATATTTTTGCTGTTGCCAGTATTTTCGGCTTAAAGTCACCCGCAGCCTGGAGATTAGGTGCGTTTACTTTGTTTAATGAGTTAAGAGGTAGGGATACGACTTCTGTTTTAATTTCCCCCGCTGAACTTGCAAAACTAGCACTCAAAGCTACCGCTTCTGCCGCCTCAGAACTTGCAGCAGAAAGCATGAGTCCTGATAATTTTATGCATGTGCACCAAACAGCTCCACCTGGCAATACGGTCTCACATAAACAAAAGGTTATCACTGCTGTTCTTGACTATTGCACGTACTGTCCCGTACCACACGATCCATTCTAAAAATATGGCGTAGCTTTTATTAGTTTGTCGTTCGTTCCATTATCCGTTGAGATGTAAAGATCATTTTTTGAATCGAGTGTAATCGAACGAATACGTCCAAAGCCAGGGAGAATGGACTTTTCTTGGAGTAAAGTATTGGATTTATCAAACCACACAAGCTTAACCTGCTTTCCTTTCAGTACCGCCATAGCAAGCGCGCCGTTCCAGGTACCCCATTTTTCATCCTTCAGTATGACTGCGCCCGAAGGGGCAATTGTCGGCTCTCCTGATGACCATATTGCAGAAACTGCATCTGGGAAACGTGCGATATCAGTCATGGGAATACCGCGCTCTACATAGGTAACTTTTGGAGCCCACCCAAAATTACCATTTTTGAGCACATTAACTTCGTCGTCCCTATCTGATCCATGCTCAACACTATATCCGTACACCCCATCGATAGGTTGAGCAAAAAGTGCAAGCCCCTGCACATTACGATGCCCATAACTAAAAATTCTTGGATCAAACGGATCGGGTAAATTGCCAGGGGCAGGCATACCATCTCGAGTTACATGAAGTATTTTCCCACCCAGACTGTCGGGATCCTGTGGATTGCTCGCAACAGCAGCATCGCCTGTGCCAACCCATAGGTTACCGACTGCATCACCCCTAACTCGACAACCCGAATGGCGGCCGCTTCGATTACTTGGAATACCGGTGACAATATCTTTACGGTCAGTCAACCCAGTTGTATCTTCGCTTAATTTCCAGCGGACCAAACGTACGTCAAGACCACCGGCGGTTCGCGCATTAAAACATGTGTATATGTACCGATTTTGGGCGAATTGAGCATCGAGTGCCAGTCCCGTAAGACCACCTTCACCAACATCATACACATCTGAAATATCTGCAATAATTTGTTTTTTGCCATTTTCAAGCTTACTCACTTGACCCGCACGTTCATTAAACAGCAGCGTACCATCCGGCAGAAAAACGATGTCCCAGGGGTGCGAAAGCCCGTTCAATAATTCCGTAGTAGTCAACTGTGGCTCAACTGCTTGTTTCGTCTGATTTTTTTGCACATTCGTTACCGGTGCGGTATCGGATTTCTCAACACTACCTTGCACATACACCAATATCATTGCCAATATGGTACCGGCCATTAATACACCTAGAATTACAAAACGAGTAGAGAACTTAGAACTAAGAAGACGGTTTTGCATTACGTACAATTATATCAAAAGCAGGCTTGGCATTCGAAACACTGCTATCTAAAATATAAATGATGCAGATATGTTCATTAGGAGAAACTGTTGGTGTCAGCGTAACAAGTGATGAACTTCACAAGCTCGGAGATGTACACCC
>CAZNJH010000084.1:0-3031 GCA_964573355.1 uncultured Candidatus Saccharibacteria bacterium
GACGGAAGTGGTGGCGGTTGAATGTTTTTTGCTGACATTTGCATACTCACCGAAGCCAGTTTTTGTGGCTCCGGGGCAGAGACAGGTAACACTAACACCACTGCCACGTAGCTCTTCATGGAGTGCTCTCGAAAAGCTCAAAACGTAATTTTTACTAGCAAAATAGACGCTCATCATTGGCCCCGGTAAAAAACTAACAACAGACCCGAGGTTCATGATTCTACCTGAACGTTTTTTGATCATTGCTGGCAAAAAAGAATGGGTAAGCTCGGTAAGCGTGCGGATGTTCAGGTCAATCATCATTCGTTGTCGATCAATGTCACTGGCTGCAAACACGCCATAATCTCCCACACCCGCATTATTAATAAGTTCTTCTATGAAAATTTTATTCTTTTCACAAAACGTGAATACGTTTTGAGCAGCATCTGGTTTTGAAAGATCTTGCGGAAATATCAGTACCTGCGCCGGCTTCATGTTGGTTGAACGAAGAATATTGCTCTGAATCTCTATAAGTCTGCGTTTGTCTCGGGCTACGAGAACCAGGCTTCGTTTTTCACGAGCGGCAATTTTAGCGAGTTCAAGTCCAATTCCACTTGTGGCACCGGTTATGAGTGTATATGTTTGCATGGTTCTCAGTGTAGCAGATTACAGATGGTGGTACTTTTCATGCGCAAGTATGGTGTGCGCCCGGTAGAGTTGTTCTATTAGTATGAGTCGAACGAGCTGGTGGGGGAACACAAGTGGAGAAAGTGACCATACAAAATCTGCGCGCCGTTTGAGTTCGTCGGTGACACCGTATGCGCCGCCAATTACACAAACCAGCTGCTTTGTACCAGCATTTAGATACTTCTGGATTCGCTGGGAAATTCCAACGGAACTCGACTGGGCGCCGGTTTCATCAAGCAATATCACGGTGGCATCGGGCTTGATGTTCGCGAGTAGCATAGTAGTTTCGGCGCGTTTGATTTCTTCTCCAGACATACCGCCGAGCTTTGTTTCTACTAGTTTCCATTCGATTTGCGTGTAATGCGATAGCCGCTGTGTGTAATCGAGCACACTCGCCGCTATTTTTGGGTCATGCTTTTTGCCAACGGCCAGAATAGTAATTTTCATATCTGTTAGTGTACACTACAAATTATGCTGACCGAACTGCGCCAAGAACTCAGGAACCATATCAACCCTGAAAAAGCAGCCTTCTTCCCGAAGTTTTTCAAAACCGGCCCCGGTCAATACGGTGAGGGTGATCAATTTTTAGGGATTACCGTACCAGCACAGCGGCGTGTAGCTAAATTGTTTGTAAGCCTTTCGCTCGAGGACCTAGAGCTATTGCTTAAAAGTCCCTGGCATGAAGAACGACTTACGGCACTACTCATTATGGTGCATCAGTTTAAGCGAGCGTCTAAAAGTCGACAGAAAGAATTGTACGAATTTTATCTTGCACATACCGAACACATTAATAACTGGGATTTGGTTGATACTTCGGCACGTGATATTGTTGGCGGCTATCTCTACTATCACCAAACACAGCTTTCGGTACTTGATCATCTGGCTACATCCTCGGTGTTATGGGAGCGTCGTATTGCCATGATTGCAACCTATTATTTTCTTATGAATGGTGAGCCTGATGTAACAATCAAAATAGCACACGTTTTACTGCACGACCCCGAAGATTTAATGCATAAAGCTGTTGGCTGGATGCTGCGTGAAATGGGGAAGCGCTGCGACAAGCAATTACTCGTTGATTTTCTGAATGCCAACGCGCACGAAATGCCACGCACAATGCTTAGGTATGCTATTGAACACTTTGACGCAACGACGCGTCGTAATTACAGAGAAATGAATTAATGATCATGGGCTTCACCTGGTGTTCTATCATCAAGACGTATGCGATGTGCGGTATGAAAACCAATACCACCTACAATGGTGCCATTTGCGAGTAGTGCTGCATTAGAGACCCCAGGGATCCTTGATTCTAGCAGAAGACTGCTCGCGTATAAAACCCCTGTGATTGCATCGCCTGCCATGTGTGCAACCGCATCAAGTGAGGCACCTTGGCTGTGTGAATGTTCATGATCATCATGGTGTGAGCCATGCGCGCGCCGAATAATCGCTATATTGGTGGCTGCGCCAATAATCGCAGCGCTAACTTCGGTAGGGTCATGACCTTCGGTTTTACCGTCTTTGATGTGGCTTGCTCCACCTGCAATACCAAGAAAACCACCAACTATGAGTACGCCGGCTCCAAACTTTCTCATCAGTTTTGCTTTAGCAGGTGCACAGTCATGGCGCATAGCAGTAGCCTTTGCCTGGAACGAGGCCGCGTCTGCCACTTGGTGGCCAGCTTCGGTTATAAAACCAAGATTTCCCGTGAGTACGCCAACGCCGAATTGCGCAATCCCTAGAAAAAGATTATCTCGAGCCCCAAGCCGGGTCGCTTCTGCGGGAGTGTATTGACGGTGTGTTTTTCTAAACATTCATCTATTTCAACACAGCTAATAAGATTAAACAAAACCAATTTATAAAACGTGTACTGGATTCGATCAAGTTACTACCATGACCACACCAATCATAGAGGCGAAGGAGGGGGAGCAGACCTTACTTGAAGTTTGTTGCTGGAGGAGGTCTTTGTTATTGAACTCAGTTGTTCTCACCAACAGCTTCACAAGAAGACAAAAACTCACACAATGGTGAGTTTTTCTCTCCTGGCGGAGGAGGGGAGATTCGAACTCCCGCGCCGGATTTCTCCAACCTAACGATTTAGCAAACCGTCCCCTTCAGCCACTTGGGTACTCCTCCGTAGCTTGAAGTATCCACTCTGTGGTGGCACCTCAAGTAACCACGTAATTATACCTGATTCATAACAGATGTAAAAGTGGTATAATTAATCGAATATGCAAGAAGTAGCAAATTTAGTTCAAAAAACGGTCGCCACGCTTTTTCAGATTGAAGAAGTGATTGAATTAACACGGCCCGATGAACAATTTGGTGATTATGCAACAAACGTCGCGCTTCGGCTGAGTAAAAAATGTAA
>CAZNJH010000085.1:0-2888 GCA_964573355.1 uncultured Candidatus Saccharibacteria bacterium
GCCATCGGTTCTGGTAGCAGAACTCGTCGGCACATTTCTACTGACGACAGTAGCTCTCGTTACGCAAGGCAATTTATTAATTGTTGGCTTTACATTAGTGGTGCTCGTTTTAGCAGTTGGCACTGTATCTGGGGCTCACGTAAACCCAGCGGTCACATTCGGCCTATGGAGTGCGCGTAAGCTTGAGACGGCAAAAGTTCCATTTTATTGGGCAATGCAGTTTGCCGGCGCCTTGCTCGCACTCTTGCTAGTGCAATGGTTTAAGGGCGGCAGCTTTGGTCTCAGTTTTGACATCAATCATTTTGACCCACGATTGGTAGTGGCAGAGATTGCCGGTACTGCGGCGTTTACATTTGCAATCGGCTCGGCAGTGCAATATAAACTCAACGAAGGCGCTCGTGCGGCTGCAATTGGGCTTGGCCTGCTTGTTGGTATTGCGGTTGGCGGTGGTCTTATTGGCCAGGCTGCACAATCTCCTGATTTGCTTAAAAACGCAAAGAGCGGCGAATCTCCACGCGTCAGCCAAGTAGACGGTGCCACTCTCAACCCAGCAATTGCACTTGCTTCGACCGATAAAGAAAGTCAGGGTTCATTACAATCACTCATGGGTGATGGCAAAGCAGCGTCTACCAAAGCACCTGCAAGCCGATTCACATGGGAGTCAATCATTGGCACACTTATTGGTGGTGCGGCTGGTGTTAACCTCGCAGTAGCGCTGAGCGGCACGAATCCGTTCAAGGTAGATAAAAAAACAGCCGTAAAAGCAAAAGTGACAAAGGTCTTTAAAAAAGGTAAAAAATAGTATATACTGTTAGTTACACTGTCGTTCAGACAAAAAATCGGATCGTGACTGACCGTTCTCAAAACTCCCCGCTTCCGGGGAGTTTTACTTTATGCGAGAAAGAAACGCTTCGGCGTCTTTCGGATTTTTGAAGACAACCACTTTAACAGCTGCCGGCAAACACGCGATTACCGGCAGCGCATGGTCAGCATATTTTTTACGGAAACCAAGTACATGCGACTTAATAAATTTCAAAGAAAGTGTTTCTTGCCAATCGTCTGGCATATCTGGACGTTTTGATCTGCTATACATTATGCGCCTTTTAAGCAACCGCCAGTATACTAGCCTTAATGAGTAATCAAAAATTATGACCGTGTCAGACCGAGGCAACCTATAATCTTGTGTTCTGAAGTAATTACCATCAGTAATCCAGGTTGCATCCTCAAGAATTTGCATCAATCTGTTCTTCCATAGATCTTTTTTACCCTCCCCTTCAAGCTCATGGTACACCTTATCAAGATGAATTAACGGCAGGCCTGTTTTCTCTTGGAGTTTGCGAGAGAAATGAGACTTACCTGATCCTGGACATCCAATGACTGACACTCTTTTCATAATTGAAAGTTATTCACTAAAATAATTTTGTTCAGGATGTAAAAAGTGAGTTAAATTGAACATCGCCTTCATGTCTTCGGGTGTGTTTAACCGCACTATTTTAAATGTACCTGCTGTTTCTTTCTTGATGTAATCGTGTTCGATTGATTGTATAAAACAGAGACCCCAATACACCCACTTACCATCTCGGTCTTCTACAAGAAAATTTCTCACCGGGGGCACTTTATACAACCGAATATCTGGTTTTGCGTGAAAACGAAATATCATATTTTTAACTATGTCGATTGAATATGGCACGCGAAGATGTGTTTCAAGATCAAGTTCTGTGGGGAAACCTTGTTCTTTTGATATTCGAAGCGTGTCGTTAATTTCAATAAATGAACCCATCTAATCCTCCTGTTGTGGCTTATCGATAAGCAACGGCTCGACCGCCGGATTTGTATTGGCAATTTTTATAACATCTTTATCTATATGGCTGAGTGATTTGTGGGCTGCATTATAGTGATTGACTGTTGTAGAAAGCGTATTGCCAAGTTTCTGCATGTAGGTTTCGTGCGCAGCAATATGCTTTCCAAGCTCTCCCACGCGTTTTTGTATGTCTTTGGCTTGTTCTTCTATTTGCAAGCTCTTGAGGCCCTGCATAACAGTCTGAAGATATGCAAGAAGCGTAGTTGGACTGACAATAATAACTTTTTTATCGATAAAGGCATACTCGATAAGATCCCGGGCGTTTGTACCGGTAGCACCCACATTATTAGCAAGTAAATCATAGTAGATCGCTTCGCTGGGTATAAACATAAATGCGTAATCAAGCGTGTCTTCGTTTGGCCTTATGTATTTACTAGTCTCGTCAATACGGTTTTTTAAATCAATTTTGAATTGTTTGGCAATAATATCACGCTGCGTTTTATCTTTTTCTTCAACCAGGCGATTATAATTTTCTAGACTAAATTTGCTATCGATTGGTATGAGGCGACCTTTATCAAGCCGAATTACTGCATCAACGATCTCTCCGTCTTTAAACTTATATTGCAATTCATAAATACCTTTTGGCAGTACATTCCCCAGCACAGCATCAAGATAATATTCACCCAAACCACCGCGTTGCTTAGGGTTTTGTAAGACGTTTTGCAGGGTTTTAAGCTCATCTGCCACATCAACTACTCGTTTATTTGTTTCGTCTAGCTTGGTAAGACGGTGCGTAACTTCAGTAATTATTTTTGAGCTCTGCGCAAACTGTGCCTGAATATTTTTTGTCATTTCGGTTTGTGAACGATTCAACTTCTCATTAATATTTTCACTTAAGTTTCGCTGAAGATCGGCAACTCCCTTACTTAAATTATCGAGATCCGTCTTAAGCAGATTCGTTGCTTGATCATTCTTCAGCCCTGATAGCTTTTGGTTTAACACAAAAATAACAACTATAATACCTGCTTCCACCAGTACCAATAATCCAATCAAAAGCATTTACATACATACAGTATATGCTAGGTAC
>CAZNJH010000086.1:0-2868 GCA_964573355.1 uncultured Candidatus Saccharibacteria bacterium
ATCACATCAAATCGTGAGATTACGCTTACGTGCAGACAACCAAGCAAATAAGTTCGAATTTGCGAGTGGACTTACTGATGTTGTTAAAACTAAGTCAATAAAAAAACCAGAATCATCAGTTCCAGTAACAGAGCTCAATAGTTTGTTTAATGCACTTATCCCGCCACAGCCATAGGTTAAACTGCAGACAAATCACAATCCGCTCGTGTATAGTTATATTAAAACAAACAACCTTTAAGAGCTGGTCAAAAAACCAGCTCTTTCTAGTTTTATAAGTCAATTCAGATGCCCATAAGTGGCCA
Organism: uncultured Candidatus Saccharibacteria bacterium; assembly: GCA_964573355.1. Classification (GTDB taxonomy): domain Bacteria; phylum Patescibacteriota; class Saccharimonadia; order Saccharimonadales; family UBA7683; genus UBA7683. Next base: position 303 of record CAZNJH010000086.1, read on the forward strand.
ATGTACGGTATACTTTTACAGTAATGTATACACGGTACTCATCAGTTTTGGCTCACGGCGACACATCGATGTCTGTTGTTTTGAGCTCGCATACAGATCTCGTGTTAAAAACTAAATAGGAACTTATATGCTCGACATTCAATTTATTCGTGAAAATACCCAAATTGTAAAAGAGGCCGCCAAGCAAAAAAATATTGTCGTTGATATTGATCAGCTACTTGAAATTGACCACAAACGTCGCGAGTTGTTGCAAGAAGTAGAAAAACTGAGAAAAGCTCGTAACGAAACCGCTGCTCAAATGAAAAATGGCCAGCCTTCGCCCGAGCTGATTGCCGAAGGCAGGCGCATTAAAGAAACGCTGAACGAACTTGAAGCTGAGCTTGAGCCGGCCGAAACCGAGTATAAGACACTACTTGGCGATGTGCCCAATTTGTTCTCAGAAGATACACCACTTGGTGGCGAAGAAGCTAACCGAGTTGTTGAGCAGTGGGGTGAAGCGAAAAAGCGACCAATTATTGATCATCTTGCGTGGCTTGAAGCGCGTAATCTTGTTGATTTTGATCGCGGAGCAAAAGTGGCAGGCAGCAAGTTTTATTATTCAAAAGGTTCGCTTGCTGAACTCGAAATGGCGCTTACTCAGTATGCACTGCAAAAAGGCATTCAGCATGGTTTTACGCCAATGTTGGTCCCAAACATGGTTAATAGTGATGTTATCGGCGGAACCGGCTATGCTCCTCGTGGTGAAGAAAAACAAATATATTCTATAGTTGGTGAAGATCTGCATCTAATTGCCACGGCTGAAATTCCATTGACTGCATATCATAAAGACGAAATTATAGATTCTGAAAAATTACCCTTACTTTACGTTGGCTGGAGTCCTTGCTACCGCATGGAGGCGGGAGCCTACGGAAAGCACAGTAAGGGGATTTTTCGAGTACACCAATTTTACAAAGTGGAAATGTATGTTTTTTGTGAACCCGAGCAGAGTGAGCAGTGGCACAAAAAACTAATGCAGATTGAAGAGGAGATTTTACAAGAACTCGGTATTCCATATCAAAAGCTTGCAATTGCGGCGGGTGATTTAGGTGCGCCGGCTTTTAAAAAGTTCGACCTTGAGTATTTTAGTCCAACCGATGGTGAATATCGTGAGCTCACAAGCTGTTCAAATGTGACTGATTATCAAGCGCGGCGGTTGAATATTCGTTTTAAAAATAAAGATGGTAAGATACAGCATGTCCACACACTTAACGGGACTGCTATGGTTTCGAGCCGTGGCCCAATTGCAATTATAGAAAACTTTCAAACTGAATCTGGCGAGGTGATCATTCCAGAAGTGCTACGTCCATTTATGGGTGGAAAAGAACGCATCTAATCTTAGGTAGCGAGGAATCTACATTCATTACGGCTGTATAGTGATTTCAATTTGACAGCCTTACGTTTGTATACAATCCAACGATATATCTACTAAAACAAGGTATAATAAAAGTGTACCAAAAGGAGGTTTGATGATTTCACATATAGAGATTTCAGGAATTCACTACGATGTCAGCGACGATTTAAAAAAGTACGTGACAAAGAAAGTCGGCCGGCTTGATCGATTTGTGCCGCGGCATGCTCGTAAATCAATGCATGTTGAAGTAAAGCTGACCGAGCTCAAGACCAAAAGTGATCGAAACCAGTGTGAAATTATTGTACACCTACCAGAGCAACAGCTTACCGCAAAGCAATCGACAGTGAATATGTTTGCGGCAATCGATATTGTCGAGACAAAGATTAAAAACCAGCTCCGTAAATACAAAGCATCACACGGAGGTGACAAGCAAGATCATCACGGCATTTTGCGTCGCTTCCGTCGTTCTCTCCGCCAGGTTGAAGAATAATAAGAAATTCTATATCTCGTCAGTATGCCGATGTTGCTGCAAATATCGGTTCAAACCACAAAAAACTTTTTTACATCTGCTACAATAAGAGAGCTATTTTCTGAGATGTAGAGAGGGAAGAATACCGACATGAAATTATCACTAAAGACTGTTTTTGGGGATCCACAGGCTAAGACGATCAAGCGTTTTAAAAAGCAGGTGGCTAAAGTTAACGAGCTTGAAGCAATTTACGAAAAAATGAGTTTGGCTAAACTTGCCAAGCAGACAGAAGAATTTAAAAAACAACTGAAGGATAAAAAATCACTCGATGTCATTTTGCCGCATGCGTTTGCGGTGGTTCGAGAAGTTTCTAAACGAACACTCGGCAAACGCCACTTTGACGTACAGCTTATAGGTGGTATGGCGCTCCACGAAGGTAATGTGGCCCAAATGGGCACTGGAGAAGGTAAAACATTGGTTGCAACGTTGCCGGTATACCTGAATGCGCTGAGCGGAAAAGGTGTGCATGTCGTCACAGTCAATGATTACTTAGCGCAACGAGATGCTGGTTGGAATGCCGCAATTTACCACACGCTAGGCATGTCGGTTGGTGTGATTATTGCCGAGGAATCATTTATATATGATCCCGATTTTATCAATGAAAAACACGACGACGAGCGTATGCAGCATCTTAAGCCGTGTAGCCG
>CAZNJH010000087.1:0-2773 GCA_964573355.1 uncultured Candidatus Saccharibacteria bacterium
CATGGCTAGTATTAGTGCGCCCGAAATGGGCGCGCAGATTCGGATAACCAGTGGACCAGCTATTAGTAGAGCAGGCGACCTCGCCAGTTTGCTCACTAATTTACAAGATGGCGACATTCTTTTTATTGACGAAATTCATCGCTTAGCACGCAGTGTTGAAGAGGTGCTGTATTCGGCTATGGAAGACTACAAACTTGATATTATGCTAGGTAAAGGTCCGAGCGCCAAGAGTCTACGGCTTGATTTACCTAAGTTTACACTCATCGGAGCGACTACCCGAACAGGCGCCCTCGCTGCACCACTCCGAGACCGGTTTGGGCACTTGCACCGTTTGGAATTTTATACCAATGAAGAAATTGGTGAAATCATTGACCGTTCTGCCCAGATTTTAAACGTGGCAATTAACAAAGTTGCTGCTGAAAAAATTGCTTCTAGTTCTCGATTAACACCGCGTATTGCTAACCGATTACTTAAGCGAGTACGAGACTACGCTGATGTGAACGGAGACGGCATTATTGATAGTCGAACTGCAGACGAAGCATTACTAATGCTTGAGATTGATCATGCCGGGCTCGATCCTGCAGACCGTCGGTTGATCGAAGCAATTATTGAAAACCATGCCGGCGGCCCGGTTGGTGTGGAAACGCTCGCGGCTATTACCGGCGATGAGCGCTCAACAATTGAAGATTTTTTTGAGCCCTATCTACTCCAAATTTGCTTTTTAGAACGCACACCCCGAGGACGGAAAGTAACGCATAAAGCCTACCAACATATTGGCAAAAAACCGAACCCGCAAAATCAAGATCAGTTGCTATAATAAAAACCATGGAAGATAAACCAAAGAAGAAGATTATTGGCTCAGTCGCTGTTGATTCACAAACTGGGCTTGAGAGTTACAATCAACCAAAGCAAACACTGCGCGCTGCTGGGCAAACTGTACAGATAGATGAAACCCAAGAACTGCGTGATGATTTTCAGACTCCTAATTACGGTGAAGACAATGGGCGAGACACAAGCCAAAATTTAGCAGGGGTACCAGAAGAGTTTTTAGCACTTTTTGAACATGACCCCAGTGAAGTCATTGTGTATCAGGCGGTCCGGCACCCAATTGGTGCGGTTGCAATTTTCGCCATGGCGGGCATTGCGGCACTTGTGGTGGTCGCATTCTATGCGTTTTTAGTCACGGATACTTCACTAAGCGGATCACTTGGACTTAGTTCGGTAGGCGTGAGCGCCGTAGGTGGGCTGATTACACTGGTATTACTGCTAGTAATTGCTGGGATTTCATTGCTTGCTGCCTATGTTTACCGAAAAAGCAGGATCATTTTGACCAATCAAAAGGTGGTACTAATTCAATACCATAGCTTAATTGCGCGTGAAGTTTCGCAGCTTAATATTGGCGAAGTGGAAGATGTGAATGTTGCGCAGCCCAGTATTTTGGATCGCATTTTTAAAACAGGCAGGGTTACAATTGAAACTGCGGGTGAGCAAAATAACTATGTATTAACGCAGGTAGAAAAACCTTACAAATTTGCACAAAAAACAATTCAAATGCACGAAGGTTCTATTGTCGAATACGGCAACTAACAATTCTTATTTTATTAGTCTAGGTACCGTTTTTGCACAGGAGGGTAAATCACTTTTATAAGAGCTACCGCATATCTCTGTAGCTAAAAGAGGTTGCTTATTTGTTGAGACTCTGTTTAATAAACGGTGCTTCTTTTTCTAGTTGAGCACTGAGTTCAAAACTTTTACATTTTGATTCATTGCAGTTCGCTGGTTTGTAGCTGTAGGTGCTGCCAGCCGCATTAATTTCAAGATTATTTTTATCTTTGAGACTTGCTGGATCAATACCCGCAAGATTTGCAGCTGCAACTTTTTCGGGGTAATAGCCATTTTTTTCATAAAACGACTCAAGCTGATAGTAGAGTGCGTTCATATCAGTTTTGCTGGTGGTATCACGATTTTGGGCACGCAATGAGCGGATATTAGAAATACCCAGCACAGCGATTGCAACAATTACGGTAATAAATACCAACAGTTCAATAACAGTAAAGCCACTCACACTTAACAATCGTTTCTTCATGATACGTTCTATTGTAGCAAACCAAAACGATATTTTTTAGCACAACTCCTATATAATGGTTGTTAGCTGGGTGGATAAAAGAAAGCGAGGGGATATGCCAAAGGCTGATAAAGCGGCGAAAACAAACGATACTAACACTTCAGGACGCGAAAAAGCACTCGGACTTGCCATGGAACAAATTACCAAGCAGTTCGGTGACGGCGCAATTATGAAGCTGGGTGAATCTCACAAAAGTGACGTTGATTTATTCGGCTCAGGTGCACTTTCGCTTGATCTAGCGCTTGGCGGTGGCTTCCCAAAAGGTAGAATTATTGAAATTTATGGACCGGAAAGCTCGGGTAAAACAACCCTGACGCTTCATGCGATTGCGGAAATTCAAAAACTGGGCGGGACAGCAGCATTTATTGATGCTGAGCACGCACTTGATCCTCAGTATGCAAAACGACTTGGTGTTGATACGGAAAATCTCTTCATCTCGCAACCTGATAATGGTGAACAGGCACTTGAAATTTGTGAAACACTGGTTCGTTCAAACGCTGTTGACATTGTGGTGGTTGACTCGGTAGCTGCGTTGGTGCCACAAGCCGAAATTGAAGGCGACATGGGGGATAGCCATATGGGGCTACAGGCGCGCTTAATGAGCCAAGCGCTCAGAAAGCTCACCGGTATCATTAATAAAAGTAAGTG
>CAZNJH010000088.1:0-2734 GCA_964573355.1 uncultured Candidatus Saccharibacteria bacterium
AATCGTTGATTAATCTCATCAAGGGCGCGCATTAATGAAACTCGGCGTTGGCGATGTGCTGGCGAAACTGTATCAAATAAATGGAGTTGCGAAAAGTTGGCGCTAGTTAGCTGATGGGCAAATACCCCTGCTTTAATGTAACCGTTATCTTCATCGTAGAGTTCACGGAGCAGCTGCAATGCCGCGTGCACCAATTGACTGGTGTCATTCGAGGCAGTAGTAAACCGTGTTATGGCGCTATACGACTTGCGTTCAGATTCCCTGGTTTTATATTTTAGATACACGCCAAACACTCCCGCTACCTGCTGTTGGGCACGCAACCGATAAGCCGCCTGTGAAGCAAACGAAGCAACTGCGCTTTCAAGATCGTGAAGATTTTTCACCGTATGCCCAAAGGAACGAGATGCCATCAGTGATTTCTGTGGTATATGGGCAGCTTCAAACGGATATTGCACGAAGCCGTTCAGCTCTTTCAGAAGTCGTGTACCATTAATTCCCATTTGTGAGTGAATCCATGGTTCGCTCACCTGCGCCAGCTGCCACGCATTCCTTAGCCCCACAGCCATAAGTTTTGGCTCCATCCGCCAGCCAACACCCCAAACAGCTCCAACAGGGGTTTGCAAAAGAACTTTTTTGTACGTAGCCTTACTGTGAACAGGGTCTAATACGCAGGTATTTTGATGCTTTTTTGCATAGCGACTGGCAAGCTTAGCTAGCGTCTTGGTTGGAGCAATGCCAATAGAGACTGGCATGCCAATTTCACGCACTATTTTAAGCCGAAGCCTTTCGCCCCAATCCGCAGCATCCGGCAGCTGGAGCTGGGAAAGGTTCATGAATGCTTCGTCAATTGAATAAACTTCAATCTGCGGTGCATGATCTTGCAACACTGAAATAATCCGCTGAGAAACGTTGCTATAGAGTGCAAAGTTACTTGAAAAACAGTGTATGTTATTTTTTGCTACAATGTCGCGAATTTTAAAGTATGGCACCCCCATCGGTATCCCGAGTGCTTTCACCTCTTCACTCCGCGCCACCACGCAGCCATCGTTATTAGAAAGCACAAGGACTGGCTTGTTGGTTAGGTCGGGTCTAAATAACCGCTCGCAACTAGCAAAAAAGTTATTGCAATCTACCAAAGCAATCATAGCCTAAGCCTTCGAATAAGATGCTCCACCACCCCCCACACTTGTACGGCTTCCGCAGACAGATCATCAAAACGGACAACGTGAAGCTCCGGATCATCAGACGTTCCCACCACTACAAGATCACTTTTTTTCGGTTTAAGGGATCTGTCGACCAACACAATATCGCCAGCCCTTAATTCAAGTGCGGGTATATCCATCGCCAAGCGCATAAAATACGTACTCACCGGGTGCGTAACAAGCAGCTGGTTTAAATCAACACCCCGTACATCACTGGAAATCCCAAACCGAAAATCTTTTCCTGGCATACTTCTATTGTATATGTTCTTGGACCATGAGAGAGTCTAGGCTTTGATTTTTTCAAATGGAAAGCGAAAACCAAAGGTACTACCTTTGTTTTCAACGCTTTCAAATATGACCGCCCCTTCTTGACCAACAACAATTTTTTGTGCCATGAAGAGTCCAAGCCCCGTACCATCTGGACGAGCCTTCTTTGCATTAGTAGCTCTGAAGAACTTTGTGAAAAGTTTATGCTGCTCTGCTTTCGCGACACCAAGACCTGTATCGACAACTTTGAAGATTATTTCATCGGCAGTTTTATACAGCTGTACTGTTATTGTTCCCCCCGTGGGGGTGTAGTAAATAGCATTATCAATCATATTCATCATGACTTGGCGCATTTTATTATCATCCAACATTACTCTCGGAAAATCACTGGGTGGATCGTAGCTTAGTTTCAGGTTTTTCGCATCGAATAGCTCTTTTAATTGTGCAAGTTCATCAGTGATCATTGATGCAAGATTAACATTAGTTTTTTGTATCACAAATTTTCCAGTTTTAATACGACTTACGTTTAAAAAGTCAGCAATCAGAAACACCATACGCTGAGAGCTTGCAAATGCATCTTGCGTTGCTTTTAACTGTTTCGCATTAAGTTTACCCATGTCACCTTCGGAAAGCATCGAAAGATAACCTTTAATTGAAGTAAGTGGCGTACGCAGTTGATGCGATGCCATACTGATAAATTCATCTTTCGCTTCATCAAGTGCAACAAGTTTTTTATTAGTCACCTTTAGCTCGTGGGTGGCCTCGGTAATTTTCTTTTGCAGTGTCACGTTAAATGCTTGAATCTCTTCAAACCGCTGTGCATTTTGAAGTGCTACCGCAAGTTCGTTACTTGCGATATTCAAGAGTCCGACATCTTGAGAATTGTAGATATTACCAGATTTTTTTGGGCCCATCACCAAATAACCGATTGTTTCATCTTTTGTAATGAGCGGCGAAACGATGCTAATGTCCTCCACCCGAAGTGTGTCTTTTAGATTCCTCTGCGCTTCTTGAACTTCGTCGTATAATAAAACCCTCTTATCGATGCGCCTCAATGCAGCAGTGAGGCCATCGGGGTCATGCATATTCCACTGTTGTCCAATTAAGTGTCCTTGCTTGAGTTTTTGTGAACTGTCATTCAGCAAAAACACTGCATATGTTGGCTTTAGAGCCTCTGTAATCGCAGAAAGCGCCCCCTTTTGAACTTTATGAGGATCAATATTACCTACAATTACATCACTTACGCGCCCCAAGATCATCTGAGC
>CAZNJH010000089.1:0-2719 GCA_964573355.1 uncultured Candidatus Saccharibacteria bacterium
AACTGAGACCATGCCTGAGCTGACCGAGAGCGAAGTTGTGCACCCTCTTGACCGCCTCGTGCACCTGATGCTGTCGCTTGGTCGGTTGCTGTACAAAATAGGTGCGGCTTATATCTGCAGTGTAATTATGGACCTCCGCTCCAATATCTAATAACAGCGAGTCCCCTGCTTGAATTTGTGTATTGTTAGTATGGTAGTGCAGTATAGTTGTATTTTTGCCGGCGGCGACAATTGGAGGCATAAAACCGTGGCGACTATTATGTAATCGAAATGCATAATCAAGTTCGGCTTCAAGTTCGTATTCAAATATACCTGCTGTGAGTTTTTCTTGAACCCGTGCGATTCCAGATTTTGTAACATTAATTGCCGCCCTCAGTGCTGCAATTTCTTCTGGCTGCTTGCACATTCTCATCCGTATCAGCTGATCATTGATCGATTCGTGCGGCAGTGAGGATAACCGCTTTAGTTTTTGCAGCAATAGACGCCGTGCCGGGTTGGTGAACATCCGTTCTTGGCGTGTAAACTGCAGTGGATATGCACTCAGGGTGTAGATTTTTTTGCGTCTATGTTGCAAATTTTTAAACCGAGTCCACCCTTCACTATGACTACATATCGTCATGACGCCAGAAATTTCTGCAATTTGGTCGCGATTAACCTCACCCCCAAAGTACGTTTCAATATCGGTTCGTGGTGGTAGAATGAGAAACTCTTCACCCGTTTCCGTATCTATAATTAAAACTGCTTGCGGCTCTTCAAGTCCGGTTAAGTAATAAAAGGTACTATCTTGTCGAAACGTAAATCCGCTGTCGCCGCTACGCTGCATTAACCCGTTCCCAGTTACCGCAATGATACCGTTATTACCAACAGCATTCAGTAGTGTCTGGCGATTCTTAGCGAAGAATTGTGGTGGAAACATGCATCTAGTGTACCAAACTGCAAGATATATCAGTGCACTTGCGCAGGGATGTCGCCCAAAAGCACTGGTTGAATCTCACCACTTGCCACGCCAGGCTGCGGAAGAGTATCGAGCCGCGAATCATGAATATAGTGCGCTGCCGCTACCGCCAGGACTCCCGCGGTCTGTTCTACACGTGCTCGGGTCGGTGCTTCTCGCAAAAGACTGGTGATATTATCGAGGTCAACTGGTCTTGAAGCATCTTTTAGTGCTTTCTTAATTGGCGCCCAACTTGCTCTCTGAGCGACTGGCATTGTGCTCCCATTAAGCACTCGCGTCCACACCACAACTCCACGCGCCGCAGCAGCGCTTTTAAAAAGCGTCTGGAGCGCAAGCAGTTGCACTGGTATTTGCTGCTCGGCCGATCGGTCCAGCGTACGAAACCGGCTCAATTTGTTGGCAATCTCATACTGCCATAAGGCTTCAATGCTCGCCTGAGGATCAGCATGCAGCGTTCGTTCGTTTTTATCGAACTGATAGGCGTCTTCACCATGAAGCCACCAGAGCGCTGCACGGGTGTACTGGTTGTATCCTGCATTCATCGTAACTTAACTATACAATATAATTAAACTAATGCAAATATTTCTTGATCGTTTTTGCTTTGACAAGACCAACGTGCTGTGCCACCGTAGCTAGTTCGGCATTTTTTATACCAGCAACTGAGCCGAAGGCCTTGAGTAGTCGTTTGCGCGTTGCGGGACCCACACCTGGGATATCATCAAGTTCGCTTTTAGTTTGGCCAGTTCGTTTTAAATGCGTATGGTAACTCACTGCAAACCGGTGTGATTCATCTCGAATACGCTGCAACAACTTTACAATATGATTATTTTTAGGGAGTCGAATCACCAAAAAATCTTCACTGTCGTCGCTGATCCCCGGCTGTTGGTCTTCGCGAACATGTAAGGTTACATACTTACTCTCGAGACCTCGACCAGGATTGGCGTGAACACTAGGTTCATCAAACGGATTCTTTTCTTTTGCCCACGCTTTAATAGCTTCTGTATCTACTGTTACATGGGACCGCGTTTTGTGCACAACAATTTCTTCTTCGCGTTTTGCAAGCCCAACGACTGGGATCTGAACATTCAGGACGTCAAGGGCATCGAGTGCGGCACTCAATTGACCTTTGCCGCCATCAATAAGTAGCAGGCTCGGTAACGGCCAATCATGGTGACGACCCGAAAAACGACGCGTCATCGCCTCGTTCATATGCGCAAAATCGTTATTGCCCGGAATACGCATTTTAAATTTCCGGTACTGAGATTTATCCGCCAGTCCGTTTGATGCCACCACCATACTCGCAACGTTATTGGTGCCTTGCATATGACTAATGTCGTAGCCTTCAATGCGCTTGGGTAATTCATGTAGGCCTAATAATCGCTGCAATCCAGCAAGCGCCTGATCTTTACTTAAATCCATAAACTCTTTGTCGCTAAATATAATCTGCCGCTGTAAGGCTTTCAGATCATTGATTTGATTTCGAACGCTAGCAGCCTCTTCAAATGCAGCAGCCTTGGCATAAGCCCGCATGTCTTTTTCTAAGTCAGCGATGATCTGTTTTCGACCACCCCTGAGCACGGCCATCAGTCGCCGCAAGTTTGCCTTGTAATCTTTTTCGTTCACTTTATCCTCTTCGACTCCAGGGCACAGACCAAGATGATACTGCAAACAGACGCGTTTTGGTAAAACCCCGTGGGTTGAATATGGGAACACTTTGCGGAGATATTTTAATGCTTTTTTAATCGCCCAGCCATTGTAGTATGG
>CAZNJH010000090.1:0-2557 GCA_964573355.1 uncultured Candidatus Saccharibacteria bacterium
AAAAACGCATGGTAACTTTTGTTTCTGGCCAGCCTATTGCTTCAAAATGGTGATGAACTGGTGCCGACAGAAATATCTTACGTTTTAAAATTCGTTTTGAAAGCAGTTGCGCAACAGCCGAGCTCACTTCAACCACAAAGACAATTCCAATAACCGGGATCAGAAAAACTGAGTTGAGCATAATCGCCACCACTGCCAGCGAAGTCCCAAACGCAAAGCTTCCGACATCACCCATAAAAAAACGTGCCGGAAAGATATTGAACCACAAGTAACTCAACAGCACACCTACCAACGTCAAGCAAAAACCAGCAATACCGAAATTACCTTGCAAGAATGCAATCAGTGCAAAAGCAGAAAACGCCGAGATAAGCAGTCCGCCGGCAAGTCCATCAAGTCCATCAGTTATATTAACCGCGTTGGCTGTTGCGATTATGACGAACATAAATCCTGCGAGTAACAACGGTGCTAGTACTGATACTTCACCAATGAACGGAACGTGCACAGATTGATACCCGAGCTTGTACACAAACCAATAACTGAGTCCGCCGGCAATCAAGGTAGTTAAAATGAGTTTAATTTTAAAGTTGAGTCCGGCGGTACCCTTCCCGCTGCTCTTAAGATTAAAAATATCATCAAGCAACCCCACCAAACCCGCTCCAAGCGCTGCTGCTAATGGCAAGTAAGTTTGACCACGATCAAGGTTAAAGAAAACTGTCACTAAACTAAGCGCCACTAAACTGACTACCCCGGCCATTGTAGGGATGTGTCGCTTGTGCTTTTGCGCATGCATTTTGTGCAGTACGGTAGCTTTTTCACCGCTCACAGCATCAGTTCTCAGCTTTTTCCACCACTGGTACTTGTATGCAAATCTGGTGTAAATAGGCGTGCATAGCATCGAAATCGCAAAGCCGCCAAATCCGAGTGCCAAAAATGGCTTGAGATTTTCGAGAATGATTTGAACGCTTATTGGTGTCTGCTGCATGACTGCCCTTTCTGTTACATCGGCTTAATATTGTAATAATCAATCAACCAGTTACTCAGCTCGCCAAAGATCGGTCCAGCCGCAGCACTTCCTGCGAAGCTACCAGCCCCGATATTTGAATCATCCACTCGTACCATTATGACATATCGAGGTTTTTCATCACCACCAAAACCCAGGTAACTTCCGACCGTTTTATCATCGGTATATTTTCCAGTAGCCGGGTCAATGGTCTGTGACGTTCCGGTCTTTCCACCCACATTATAGCCTTTTCGTACTAAACGAGACACCGCCGCTGCTTCATTCAGCGCTGTTCTGGTCATTTCGCGAATCGTACTCGAAGTCGCATCGCTGACGATTCCCGTACGCTCAGGTTTAGGTGCACTACTCACAACCTCCCCACTACTCCCTACAACACCCTCAACAAGGTGAGGTTTGTAGTAATTCCCACCATTCACCACGCTGGCGAATGCAGCTGCGGCCTGTACCATCGTCACCCCCATACCTTGACCGAATGCCATATTCGAATATCGCACATTGTTGCCTTGTTCAGTTTTTGGACCATAAATACTTCCCGTTGACTCACCCGCTTGCTCGATTCCCGTAACACTCCCAAAGCCAAAATGATTGGTAAAATAATCATATAACCGCTCGCGAGCCTGCAAATTTATATTGCCACCACCGAGCTGCGACAATATATACACTACTCCGGTGTTAAGAGAGTATTTTAAAATATCGGTCATTGAACGAGAGCCATTCACATCTTGTTCTACGTTTTTTATGCGAGCATCGTCTACTTGCACGTAGCCAGCATTATCGAATCGAGAGTCTTTGTTTATAACCCCTTCATTCAGCCCAGTCGCCATCGTAAGGACCTTTATAACTGAACCAGCTTCATACTGATCACTTACCACGCGATTTTGGAACCGTTGATATGCGTCGTCTCCGACTTCAAAATATTTAGCGGGGTCATAGCTAGGGGCGTTCGCCATAGCCTTCACGGCTCCGGTATTTGGATCAAGCACAATCACACTACCCTTCGTGGCCTTAGATCGAACCAATCCAGCCGCAAGCAGCTCTTCTGCCTTGGCTTGAATATTACGATCGATGGTTAAAAGCGTGTCTTGCCCATTTCTTGGTGCCTGTGCAACATTCGTTGCGTCATCAAGACTGAGTGGAATACCATTAACATCCGTAATCGCCTTGAGCACGCCTGGAGTACCCTTCAGCACATCATTAAGTGCACTTTCTACCCCGTACTGCCCAACTCCTTCGTCGTTTACAAAACCCAGCACCTGTGCGCCAAGCATACCCTCTGGGTAAACTCGCTGCGGTACTGGTGTCACATTAACACCGGCTAGCATTTTTTTATCTTTAAAAAGCTCATCCACCTGTGCTTTACTGAGCCGCTTTGCAAGTATCACGTAGGCAGTATCTGGTTTACTTAACAACTTTTTAGTCTTTTGTTTATCTAAGCCCAAACGCCCGGCTAATTTAGAGGCGACTTGTTCAACGTCACGAACTTCGTGCGGGTCAGCATATAACGTGTACACGGTTGTATTAAGTACTGCCGGTGTA
>CAZNJH010000091.1:0-2513 GCA_964573355.1 uncultured Candidatus Saccharibacteria bacterium
CTACACGGCCCTACTGTGAGCGAATATGTGACAGAATAATGTCAGCAATCTCAGCGGCAGCCTGCGGCTTCGCAAACTGATCATGGAGTTGCCGTGCCAGCGTGGTGCGCTCATTTTTATCTGTGCCAAGTAACGTGATCGCATCTGCCAGCGGCTGCCAATCCTTAACAAGTGTGCGTTCGTCAAATACATAAGCAGCCTTGTGCTGCAAAAACAGTTCAGCATTCTTCACCTGATGGCCGCCCGTAAGATAGGGACTCGGCACCAACACGACAGCCTTCTGTGCATTTGCGTATTCCTGCAGTGCAGTTGCGCCCGCACGGCTAAGCACGACATCAGCCGCCTGTACAAACGGCAATAGTTCAGTAAAATCATAAATATGCCACCGTGAGGCCAGAGCTTTCTTCAGAGTCGAACGAGCAGCTCGTACAGCGGCATCTTTATGTTTTCCCGTCACCTGGACAACCTGCCAGCCTGCCGCCAAAAGCTGCGGAGCGATATGCACAGTCAATTCATTAAGGACCTGAGCACCTGTACCCCCGCCAGTTACCAAAAGAACTGGTTCGTCGACAGAAAAATCATTTGCACGCTTAGCAGCTTTTCGTTCAGGGTCGCTTGTCGGTTTAAAACCAGCGCCAACCGGAATGCCACTATAGACCATCTTCGCAGGATCATACTGATAAAACTTGCTTGGCATACCTGTTGCAATCACCTTTGCCCAGCGAGACAAAAGCCGGTTGGTCAAACCCGGATGCGTATCTGAATCGTGAATAATAATGGGTACCTTAAACAGTCGGGCTGCAATACCAATCGGCACACATACGTAGCCACCTTTGCAAAAAACGACTGTCGGCCGATGCCATAAAAATGTATGGATTGACTGAAGGGTGCCAAGTGCAATGAGTGCAATATCTCTGAGATTTTTAGCAACGGTTGGAAGATGTGTCAGGTGCCATAAAAATGATTTGTTACTGTAACGCCGGTACTTGCCTGAAAATATAGTGTGAATTTTTATGTTTGCCTGATCTTGAAACAAATAACGGGTCTGCTGGGCGAAGCCCCGATCTGTCAGAACAACAATCTCATGGTCTGAATCACTACTGCTGCTTATTTCGGCCGCAATTGCTCTGAGCGGTGTTACATGACCGCCCGAACCACCGCCAGCGAGTACAATACGCGCCACTAGACCACTCCCCTTTTCAGTCGATAACCTGAAGCGTGAGTTGTGTCAGCAACTTCGTGGCCAAGCTTCGTGTAGCGTGAAATATGAAACACCACACCGAGCGCCGCAAGTGTAAAGATTAAACTGGTACCCCCAAAGCTTAATAATGGGAGCGTAACTCCGGTGAGCGGCATAATGCTTAGCATTGCACCGACATTCACAAATGCCTGCACGGTCATCCAAGCAAATACTCCCCCACTCACAAATTTAAGATAATTATTGGGCGCACGACTGACAATACCTATCAGACGGAACAGTAGTGCCCCGTACACACTAAACACAGCCAACATACCAACAAACCCAAATTTTTCAGCCATGATTGCAAAAATTGAATCATTTGCGGCCTCTGGGAGGTATCCGTATGCCTGCACACTCCTGCCGAGTCCTTTCCCAAACATACCACCGCTACCTACAGCAATCAGCGCCTGGTTAATGTGATACCCACTCCCATTGGCATCTGCCTCTGGATTTAAAAACGTCAGTACCCGTGCCCGTCTGTGCCCAGCACTTGCAATCGCCAGTACACCGCCCACGACAATTATCCCCACAATTGCCCAAAAGCGTTTCATTGAAATTCCACTTAAATACAGCATCGTGAGCATAATCGCAACAATAGGTATCATGGTTCCGAGATCTTTTTGAAGTACCACAATCTCAAGTCCAATAAGCCCCATAATTGCTATGAATGCTTTAACCGTAGCCCCCGAATCAAGGGTGGCATTTTTGATGCGTGCTGTAAAGAACAGTGCCAGATTAAAAATAAGTCCAAACTTAAGGAGCTCAGCTGGTTGATAATTAATCGGACCAATATGTACCCACCTGGTTGCACCGCCATACTGCAAACTAAGAGCCGGTATGAGCAAAAAGAAGAACGAGATGACAGCAAACCAGAGAATATACTTTTGTATGAAAGACCAAAATTTAAGCGGTAGTAAGCTTGTGGTGGCAAAAACACCAAAACCAAGCGCGAGAAAGAATAGCTGGCGATACATAAAATGATTTGGATCAACATCTCCCACTAGCTGCGCACTAATTGCTGGGCTCACGGAATATATAACGATGAGGCCAATGGAGAGCAATATAACGATACAGAGCATTAAAATATAATCAGGTCTGTGCCGTCGACCGAGTACGGTATTGCTCGTTTTTCGTAGCTCTCGCGAGCGACGAGCAGATGCGAGAGATGGATTCATAAGGTAAGGTGCCCCCCGAGTACAGCTATCAACAACCCGGCAACAGCAGCAATCTGCCCAAGTATCCAAAAACGCATGGTAACTTTTGTTTCTGGCCA
>CAZNJH010000092.1:0-2442 GCA_964573355.1 uncultured Candidatus Saccharibacteria bacterium
GCTTTGTTGCACCTTGCGCCGTGGTAAATTGTTCTTTTAATACCGCTCGACGTTGGCCAAGCTCCATCTGGACTGCACCGGCATGCTCGGCGGGAACTTCAATTATAAGCTCTTCGAGTGGCTCCATGGTCTTGCCATCTTCTTCTTTAGTAACCACTTGCGGACGACCAACTTCAAATTCATACCCTTCACGACGCATTGTTTCGATTAAGACTGATAAATGCAGCTCACCACGACCAGAAACTAAAAAGCCAATGCCGTTTTCTTCCACCCGAAGTCCAATATTCATTTCGAGTTCTTTTTGTAAACGGTCAGCAATTTGTCGAGACGTATTAAATTCGCCCTCAGTACCTTTAAACGGACTAGTATTTGGACCGAGGTAAATTTGTAGCGTTGGCGCTTCAACTTCTAGAATCGGCAGTGCTTCCGGGTTTATAACATCCGCAACCGTTTCGCCAATTTGCACATCTTTAAGGCCAGTAATTTGGACAATATCACCCGCTATACCGCCGTCCACTTCAAACTTAGTAACCCCGCGGCTCATAAAAATAAGCTCTGCTTTCGTTTTAACAATAGAGCCGTCTTTTTTACATACCGCCACCTGATCACCCGCTTTAATTTTACCGCGGTTAATTCGGCCAATGGCATATTTGCCCTTAAAAGAATCATATGCCAGTGCAGTTACAAGCATTTGGAATGGCTTTTCAAGCTCTACTTGTGGTGATGGTACTTCATTTATGATTGCCTCAAAAATCACTTCTAAATCACCGTTCGCAGTTGCATCAGCTGGCACATCTTTCCACGCTTTACCTTCGCGACCAATTGCATAGTACACAGGATAATGAAGTTGATCTTCGTGGACCGCAAGCTCCAAAAACAAATCAGCGAGTTCATCTTCTACTTCACCTAGACGATTACCGGGTTTATCAATTTTGTTAATTACTACAATTGGCTTTAAACCATTTGCCAAAGCTTTGGTCAGCACAAACTTTGTTTGTGGCATCGGGCCTTCTTGCGCATCTACAATCAAAATACAGCCGTCTGCCATATTAAGCGTACGCTCAACCTCGCCTGAAAAGTCGGCATGTCCGGGCGTATCAATAATGTTTATGCGGTATTCGTTATGCTGAACCGCTGTAATCTTTGCCGTAATGGTAATGCCACGCTCTCGCTCCTGATCACCTGAATCCATAATGAGTTCTTGGCTCATTTCAGCCTGGTTGTCACGAAAGGTTTGTGATTGTTTTAGAAGCCCATCAACGAGCGTCGTTTTACCATGGTCAACGTGCGCAATAATAGCGATGTTTCTAATATTCTTTGGATCTTGTTGCATTACTGTTTTACCTTTAATTATCTTTAAAATAAAAATGCGCCAGTTTAAGCGCACTACTTACGATTACATAAATTATATCATAACTGTACTTAATTTACCATCTTACAATAGAGACTAATCGTTGACATTAAATTATAAAAGTTGTATATTAATATAATTATGTCAGAGAAAGAAAGAATGCGCACAAACCCAGCAAAATTATTTGATGTACACGCTCTTGAAGGCTACGTAAATCAAAATTGGAATGCTGAATCTGAGCTTAAGAGCCTAGCTAGCATAAACGACACGCTATTCATCGAGGGGGTGCATCTTTGGAATTCAGATGAACAAACACAGGTTTTAGCAGTTTCTACCTGGATCGCAGGCGCTCGTCAAGAAATTGGAGAAAGACTACTGTATCACGGCCAAGAAGCATCAGGTAAAGCATATGTTGTTGCTAATGATATTGCTGAACATGCAAGTCAGCACTTACGCAGCACTCAGGCATGGCTGGGGTATATTGACAGAGTAAAGGCTGACGATGAGTACGTACTTACAGAAGACATCCACATAGGTTATCCCTGGGAACGATTAGGCGGCAAAGTCTCAAAGCCAATGCTAAACGCGGTTTACCACACTCTCAGGGTGCTCTATTATGTTGACTTCGACTATGCAAAGCAAGGTTATGTAGACATGAGAAACCTACCAGCGGAGTTTAGGCAATATGCTCACGCCATGGAGGAGGCTAAAGAACGAATAGCACTAGGAATGAGTGCTATAGATCGTATATGGGACGATAATTTAAACCCAAATAAAGAAGCGGGCGTATTGGTATACGACCAAAGCACCACTCTTATTGAAGAGATTCTTCAAGTGGGAGCTTGTATGCTTATGCCCAGACTCGGCGATTATTCAATGAGGCTACTTAATCCTATACGTAAGAAACAAGTGACTCGCCAAGGTAATCTAGGCCTCTTTACACCACCTCCGTTACCTCAAATACCCGTAAAACCTAATGCGATTCCAGAATTTGACCCCACACAAGTTAAACGAGTACCTGAACCGCCAAAAAACATTGTGGCCGCATTTGACCCAGAAAGCCTAGCGACGACGACACCTAGTCCTATAGC
>CAZNJH010000093.1:0-2420 GCA_964573355.1 uncultured Candidatus Saccharibacteria bacterium
ACCAAGATCAGATCCATTGAGGGCTTTTTCAGCCGCTTTACCTTCATCGTCGTTCTCAAATTCTACAAAGCCAAAGCCCTTAGAACGTTGAGTTTCACGATCGGTAATAACACGTGCTGAAGCGACCGTACCATGAGCAGCAAAAAGCTGTTCAAGTTCTTCACTGGTTGTGGAGAATGGGAGGCCGCCTACAAAAAGTCGATATGCCATTTTAGTGTATGTATCCTTTGTTTAAACTACCGCAGTTCGACCTTGTAACGTAACTAGGGTGCCGATATTAACAACGAACCATACACGTACTGACTGCTAGGATCAGTATAAAACAATTCAAATATTTTTGCGAGCATAAGCAGTATAAATATATTATTGCGGCCGTGCGAGCTGGAGGCAGGCTACACGGATTGCTTCTGACCAGGTGGGGAATACGTGCATTGTGCGAGCGATTTGAGAGGCGCTGAGGGAATTGCTTGCCGCTAAGCTGAGTTGCTGTATAAGCTCACTTGCCTGAGGGCTGACAATTGTTCCACCTAAAATGACATTCGTTTTTTTACTGGCCAGCATTTTTACAAAACCTTGACTAAAATTGGCAACATTCGCTTTGGAAACGACTGAAAGTGGTACCAGCGCACTCTTATATGCTACGCCTTGCTCTCGTAACGCCAGCTCGGTCGGTCCAACAGCTGCTACTTCAGGTTGTAAAAAGTACGCGCGTGGGGCAATATGAGCTTCAAAAGCAAGCTGGCGCCGAGGGTGTAGTACATTAAACGCTACTAACTGGCTTTGGTGCGTGGCAATATGGGTAAAGGCAGTACCAATGCAGCCACCCGCAGCATAGATGTGCGGCGTACTGGTTTGTAGATACGCATTGGTGAGTATCTTTTCAGCCTGATATACCACACCAGCATTCTCAAGCCCAATATCAGTGACTGCTTGCTGAGCGGTCGCAATCAGGAGATCGTCTATGACGAGTGTTACTTCCTCCCCTTTGTGAGAAATCAGGAGTCGCTTATTTGTTCCAAGCTCGGTGATTTTGAGTGCTGTTGATTCAAGATATATTTCGGCAGAAAACTTTTGAGCCAGAGAGTCAAGCACCGCTTTGGAAACTTCAGGTTCTTCATGCGCCAGTAGTCGGGAGCCATTTTCAATAAAATAAATTTTTGTACCAAACGTACCAAAAAGTTCCGCGAGCTCGTAGCTCAAGGGGCTGCCGCCTAAAATTGCCAGGCGCTTTGGGGGCCGAGTCAATTCGAGTGCATCACGAACAGTGAGGTACCCAGCGGAGGACAACCCGGGGATATCAGGAATTTGTTGTTCTGAGCCAGTGGCAATTAAAAACCTTTCGGCACTGAGTCGGGCTTTGCCAATGGTAATGGTGTGTGGGTCTATGAAATGGGCACGGCCATAGGTAAGTGTAATGCCTTGTGCGCTAAGTGAATCAACTGCCCGTGGCAAACCCGCTCGTTTCAACACGGTGTCTTTCCAGGCTTTCACAGTTGGGTAGTTATAGCCCACGGTTGTGCCGCGAACTCCAAACATATCACTGCGATGCGCTATTTGGTACGCACTGGCCGCTTCGAGGAGCGCACTGGTTGGGAGTCGGCCGCTTCTCGCATCAGTACCACCAAACGTTTCCGCTTCAACAAGGGCTACCTTTTTACCGGCTTTTGCCAGCTGCTGTGCGGCAATAATACCGCCGGCTCCACTGCCAATAACAAGGAGGTCATAATCGTATGAAGCCATACTGATCCTCGAGCACCTCATATTCTTTTACCGGCAAATAACTATATGCGGCTCTTGGGTTGTATTTGCGAAGCGCCGTAGCAGCCTTGCGCTGTATGTCAGCAGTAGTGACCTCTTCTTTGTTTATCAACCAGTCTTCGACTTCTTTGCAGACCTTTAGTGCAGTTAACTCAGCCTCACCAGCAAAACCAAATACCTTCATGCACGCTTCATGCACGCTTCGAGCTAAAACTTCTGGTTCAAAGGCGGTAGTATGAGCCGGAGTTACTACTCGTTTAGTACTTGTTCGATCACTAAATACATCGTGCCAGTGGGTCGAAAAGTATGGTTTGTGTTTTGAATGTCGTTTTGTATAAAACATAGTTATTGTTTATGCTTAATTTCACTATACACCCAGGTACGTACAAGCGCAAATAGAGTAACTTTATATTAATTGACAAATTAAAAAGCTTATGCTATTATGTATATGTTGTTACACATGGCCATACAGACAACACAAACACAGTTAACAAGGAGCACTACTCACTATGAGCAAGCCCAAAAAGATACACGTTACATACATTCCAAGTAAGTGATATGTTCAGTAAACAGATCTAGAACTGATCAGTGAAATCTGTTATCATAAAGATCGCATTTTAGGTAACTAATCTGCGATCTTTTTATTGAAGACACATTTCAAT
>CAZNJH010000094.1:0-2410 GCA_964573355.1 uncultured Candidatus Saccharibacteria bacterium
TGTCAGTGCTGTATACTGTTTTTAATGAAAATATTAGCGATTGAAACCAGCTGTGATGAAACCTCGGTTGCTGTCGTGGAGGATGGAAGTCGCGTCCTTTCTTTAGTAGTGAATTCACAGATCGATCTTCATAAGGCGTTTGGTGGCGTCGTGCCAGAAATAGCAGCACGCAGCCATATAGAAGTGATGCTGCCAGTTGTACGACAGGCACTTGAAGAAGCATTTGGTCATACAGATAGTCGAACTGATGGTAGAGATTCTGAGCATGGTACCGTTACAGATGATCGTACATTTGAGTACTGGTCGCAAATTGATGCCATTGCTGTTACCCAGGGACCGGGGCTGATCGGTTCTTTGCTGATTGGCGTGCTCACTGCCCGTACCTTGGCATGGAGTCTCAATAAGCCACTCTATCCTGTCCACCACATATTGGGCCATGTGTATGCCAACTGGATTACGGACGGTCCAGTGTTTTCCACCCCCTACCCTGCGCAGCAGCCTGCATTTCCAATCTTGGCCTTAGTTGTCAGCGGCGGTCATACACAACTTATGTATGCCACAAGCCATACGGATTGGCGTGTTATCGGCCGTACTACTGATGATGCTGTTGGTGAAGCCTTCGATAAAGCCGCTAAAGTGCTTGGCCTCCCCTACCCTGGCGGCGTCAGCTTATCGCAATTGGCACAAAGCGGTGATCCGACTGCATATTACCTTCCCACCCCACAGGTTGCAACACTCGATCCGGGTGTCGTCGAACTTCGTAGCGCGCTCAATGCTCCTTTGAGCACCGCTTCATACAACTTTAGCTTTTCTGGCCTTAAGACAGCGCTTTTGAGGGCCGTACAGAAGGAGTGCGGTAAATCACACGATTTTCCTTCCTTCGAGCTTTCTGCACTGCTGTCTGAGTCCCAGAAGGCAAATTTTGCTGCTAGTTTTGAGCGGACTGCATTAGACTATCTCGTTACTAAGACCAAAGCGGCATTTGACGAATTTCAGCCCAAAACAGTGATTATTGGGGGTGGTGTTGCAGCCTCGCTACCGCTCAGGAAGGCTCTTTCAGCCGCTCTCCCCTGCGACTTATCGTATGCCCCACAAGCACTTTGTACAGATAACGCCGCTATGATCGGTGCTCACGCCTATTTTCAGGCAAGCACAACCTCGCCGGTTGATCCGCGTCATCTTGAAACCAAACCAAGTTGGCCGCTCTAGGGCTTGAGGCTAAGCTTTCAGCACCTCTATTTGTGAGGGTAATGAATGATTTGCTATACTTGTATAGATATGAGCTTATATTTGCGGATTTTTTGTTGTGGTACAGTTCGTAACAGGGTGGCGTGGCCACAAAGTTAAGAACGATTTTACTATTTAGAATATAATTTTCATGTGAATGCAACTATTAAACTTCTTAACATCTTGAAAGAAATACCTATGAATCTACCAAAAGTCTATGAACCAAACCAGTATGAAGCCGATATTTACACCTTGTGGGAAGATAGCGGTGCGTTTGCGCCGCACGGAAAAGGGGAGCCATACTGCATCATTATGCCGCCTCCGAACGCCAACGCGAGCTTGCACACAGGCCACGCCTTAATGGGAGCAGTTGAAGATGTTCTGATCCGGTACCATCGCATGAAAGGGGATCGAACCTTGTATATTCCTGGCGCCGATCACGCTGGGTTTGAAACGTGGGTTGTCTATGAAAAGCATCTTGAAAAAACCGGTAAGAGTCGCTTTGATTTTAACCGAGATGAACTCTACCAGCAGACCTGGGATTTTGTCGCGAAGAATAGGGGACTGATGGAAGTGCAACTGCGAGAGATGGGGCTCAGTTGCGATTGGAGCAAGTTGGTCTTTACGCTTGATGATGCTGTGGTGAAAACTGCTTATAAAACGTTTCAGAAAATGTGGAACGACAAACTTATTTATAGAGGTGAGCGAATTGTTAACTACTGTACTACACATGGCACCAGTTTTGCAGATATCGAAGTGGTATTTAAAACCGAGCAGTCGTATTTATGGACTATCGCATTTCCACTTTCCGATGGATCTGATCTGATAGAAATTGCGACCAGCCGACCAGAAACAATTGTCGGCGATGTTGCCGTAGCGGTTAATCCGGCAGATGAACGGTATAAGCATTTTATTGGTAAAGAGGTAGCATTGCCTCTCACCGATCGTACAATCCCAATTATTGCAGATGAAATGGTGGAAATGGAATTTGGTACGGGTGCAGTAAAGATCACGCCGGAGCACGATCCAAACGATTTTGAAGTAGCAGAACGACACCCTGAATTACCACGATTGAGCGTGATTGGCATTGATGGGCGTATGAACGAAAACGCGCCGAAAAAATATCAGGGCATGACGGTAGATGAAGCGCGTAAAGTCTACATCGCGCTGATGGAAGATCTGC
>CAZNJH010000095.1:0-2409 GCA_964573355.1 uncultured Candidatus Saccharibacteria bacterium
CTCGCTTTTTCGTAATGTCACGAAGTTGTTGACCGGTCTTTATGTGCTTGCCATCAAGCGAGCGTATTCGATCACCTTTTTTAAGTCCAATTTTTTCGGCCGGCGAACCATCTTCGACATAGCCCGCAAATACCTCTTGTCGGGTAGTAGTAGCATCGTTGCTTACTTTAAATTGGTTATCAATTAGTTGCGGCATGCCAATCAGTGCAACAACGGTAAAAATAATGACCGCCGCCACCCAGTTCATCAACACCCCAGCACCAATAATGAGTGTTTTGCGACCAAATGATGCAGCGCCGAAGCTCCCTTTTTCGATTGCGGCGTCGTGTTCACCTTTCAGTTTTACAAAACCGCCAAGCGGCAGCCAATTGAGCGTGTACTGTGTCCCATTTTTTTTGGTTAATACTTTTGCTCGAGGCGGAAAACCAAGACCAAATTCCTCAACTTCTACCCCGCCTTTTTTTGCGGCAATTAAATGGCCATATTCATGCACCACTACTAATAATACGAATAAAACGAGTCCTAAAAATATAAGCATGAGTACTAGTATATAGGCAGACACAAGTTTGGGGCAACCTACTTGCAGTAAAGCAACGGTGGTACACCCGCCCAAAAATTACACGGTCATTATCTCTTGCTCTTTTGCTTTTGCCAGCGTCTCTACATTCGAATTAAACTCATTAATCACTTCTGTGATCTGGGTTTCCGTGCGCTTGATATCATCATCAGAAAATTCTTTAGCTTCTTTAAGTCGTTTAGCTTCTTTAATTGCATCGTGGCGGATATTGCGAAGCGTAATCTTTGCTTCTTCAACCGTATCACCCAGGCTTTTCACTATCTGCCGTCGAAGCTCTTCTGTAAGCGGAGGCATGGGCACCCGCACAACGCGACCGTCATCAGAAGGATTCAGTCCCATGGTTTGGTCATTACGGATCGCAGCTGCAATCGCTTGAAGATTACTTGGATCAAATGGGGTTATTTGCAACAGTTGCGGCTCAGGTGCAGTAATATTTGAGACCTGATTAAGCGGCATAAGGGAGCCGTACACTTCAACGTGAATGCCTTCGATAATACTTGGATGCGCCCGACCGGTCCGAACCTTTTTTAGTTCCTCTTCTAAGTGATCGACGGCTGCTTGCATTTTATTTTTATAGCTTTGTAAATCCATAACTCTCCTTATCATCTCCTACCAGTATACAGGACGTGCAGAGCATCTTTAAAAGACTTAGCCGGCCGCAGACAACTTGCTATTGCCTGAATATGCCACGGTCAATATGCGCATTTATTAGCTGATTTCGCCCAGTTCAATTCGTTTGAATTGGCGTATAACTGTATTTTCGCCAAACTTTGCGATGTTTTCTTTAAGATATTCGCCAACTGTTTGATCTGGGTTTTTGATGTATGGCTGGTCAAGCAAACACTTTTCTGCAAAATGTTTTTTCAGCATACCTTCAACAATGTTTTCGATCATATTTTCAGGCTTACCCTCATTGGTAGCTTTTTCGATAAACTCTTGTTTCACGCGTTCGCGCTCAGATTCCGGAATTTGATCCGCCGACACGTACTCTGGTGCTGAGGCTGCAACATGCATAGCAATATCACGCGCAAAACTCTTAAAGCCCTCTGTTCTCGCCACAAAATCTGTTTCGCAGTTAACCTCTACGAGCGCGCCAATTCGCTCACTATGTACGTAGCAATCCACAATCCCCTGACGAGCTTCACGCTCACCTTTTTTCTCAGCCTTAGTCAAACCTTTTTTACGAAGTGCTTCAAGCGCCTTATCAAAATCGCCGTCTGCTTCAACAAGTGCGGCTTTGGCATCAGTTAAACCAATTCCGGTAAGGTCTTTTAGTCGCTTAATTTCATCAATCGTTACGCTCATTATGTTCTCCGATTATTTTTCTAATAAGTATGTGCTTCAAATTCAGTTTTCAGGATCCAAGATTGTGTTGATTCAAAAGATCACTCTGAGGTTAGATGCATCTGGCTTTTAGGCTGCGGCTTTTGGTGCCTGAGCAGTCGCCTTGCCTTCGCTAATAGCGGCTGCAATATAGTCGAGTAGAATCTGGATTGATTTAACAGCATCGTCGTTCGCAGGAATTGGGAAATCGATGCCACTCGGATCCGCGTTAGAGTCTACAACACCAATTACTGGCACACCTAAGCGTCTTGCCTCTTTTACTGCAAGGTGATCAGTTACCACGTCGGTAACATATACAAGCCCTGGCTTACCGTGAAGATCCTTGATACCGCCATAGAGCACGTTCATTTGTTCAATTTCTTCTTCAAAACGCTGTACCTCGAGTTTTGAATAACGATTTGCAAGCTCACCGCTCGCCAACTTATTTTCAAGGTCTTGCAAGTGCTTAATACGGCCATTCATGGTAGTAGTATTAGTCAGCATACCCC
>CAZNJH010000096.1:0-2401 GCA_964573355.1 uncultured Candidatus Saccharibacteria bacterium
ATTACCAGATCCAACAATAAAGTTATCAAATGTATACCGTTCATTTAAAACCTGCTGAGCCGGCTTTTTCTTTGCCGGTGCTTGTTGTTGGACGGGTGATGGTTCCGAGGGTGTTTTCTCAGTCGTTTTTTGTGTACTCGATGATTGAATAGTGTAGGTGATGTGTTTTGCTTGCAGGCCATTTTTTGCTAACAGTTCTTTGATCGTGGCGTCATATTTAACTTCAAGTTGCTGCTTGGCAAAAATATTAGGTACACCTATTTGCAGATCGCCGTCATTGTTTTCTAGGAGCGCTGTGTTACGAAACCATGTGACAAAACTAGCCCTCGAAACCGAAACCTCGATTTCTGCTAGAACCGATTTCCACACTGTACTGTCCATAACTCCCGCTCCTTTTGCTACCAATCTACTATACACAAAATACAGAGTTTTCCACAACCACAAGCACACAGGACAGCGGCAACACAGCAGCTGCTGTGTTTTCCACAGGCAGATATTAACAGGGGTGATATTGTGGAGAATCTTAGGTAGTGTGTGGATAAGCTAAGTATGCTATAATTACTTCTATCAATTTCATCAAATAACTGCTGCAATAAATGCCGCAAACGATAAAGAAGGAATATGTAATGCCGAAACGAACATTTCAGCCAAAAAAACGACACGCCAAAAAGAATCATGGTTTTCGTGTGCGCATGAAAACTGCGAACGGTCAAAAAACGCTTAAAAACCGACGACTTAAAGGGCGCGCAAGACTAAGTTACTAAAAACCAAGGAGGAGCGAAACAATGTTGGCCAGGATATTTCGATTTCATGGCTACGGTTCGCTCAAGTTTGCCTACCAAAAAGGTAAATCTGCTCGCAGTCAGCTGATGAGCCTTAAATATCTACCAAATCCACGAAGAAAAGAATCGCGGCTTGCGGTTGTTGTTTCAAAAAAAGTCACCAAGAAAGCTCCGGAGAGGAATCGTATTAGAAGACGCGTTTATGAAGTGGCGCGATCGGAGTGGCCGAGTTTGCGGCACCCACACGATATGGTAATTACGGTCTTTGACGATCGAATCTGCCGAATTCCATCAGCTGAGGTTACCGAACTTGTGCGTGATCTTTTTCGGCAAGCAAATCTGTACCAATAATCTAGCGTTACCCCTGTAGGGTGTGGTATGATGACAATAATGTTTCAAACACTCATTGTCCAACCAATTTATAACGTACTCGTAGCGCTTTATGGGATTCTACCAGGTCACGACCTCGGGCTGAGTCTTGTGTTGTTTACCGTTTTAATTCGTTTGGCAATGTGGCCACTCCTAAAAAAGCAGTTGCATCAGAGTAAGGTTATGCGTGATCTTCAGCCAGAGCTCGCTAAAATTAAAAAAGCCGCAGCCGGAGACCGACAAAAAGAAGGTCAGTTGATGATGGAGCTCTATAAAGAAAAGGGCATTAGCCCATTTGGAACGCTCGGTCTTACGCTTGTACAGCTGCCGTTATTTATTGGTGTCTTTCAAGCCGCACGAGATCTGACGGTGCAACTTGATCGAATCTCAACCTTTACCTACTCGTTTGTGCGAAACATTCCGCACATTCAATCTGTGATTGAAAACAAATCTAACTTTAGTTTTGAATCGCTTGGCTTTATTGACTTGAGCCAAAAAGCTTTTAATAGCGGCGTTGTATATATTCCGGTGTTAGTGTTGGCAGTAGCTGCAACAGTGTTTCAGTATATTCAGTCCAAACAGCTTATTCCACAACCAAAAGAAAAAAAGAAGCTTCGTGATGTGTTGCGAGCCTCGGCTACTACCGGCAAACAACCAGCTCAAGAAGATATGAGTGCTGCAATGGGAAGTTCAATGCTCTTTTTAATGCCAATCTTGACTATGCTTTTCGCAGTTGCAGCACAAGGAGCGATGGTGGTGTACCTACTAGCTGGAAGTATCATTGGTATTTTCCAACAGTCACTTATTTTCAAACGTGACACAAATGAAATGGAGGCAGAAGTAGTTTCGGTTAACACGACCCCCGCAGCAACACCGCAGATCAAGCCAACCGAAAAGGTAACCAAAGGCAAGGTTGTTACCAAGACCCGTATTATCAGCCCAGCTACCCCTCAGGCGCCTGCAAAAAAGAGGAAAAAGCGATGAATGAAAATGATCAAGCAATTGAACTGGCGCGCAAGTTCTTAGAAGATCTACTTTCATTCTTTGGCTTAAACGCGGTTGTGAGTGCCAGCAGTGAAGATGACGTAATTGAATTGAGCGTTCCCTCAACACACCTCAATGGTTTCTTAATCGGCCAGCACGGTGAAACACTCCGTGCGCTTCAAGCGTTAGTGAGCACTATGCTTAAAAACGCTGAGAGCTCCCTGACTCGAGTAAATATCGACATTGCTGATTATAAGCAACATCGT
>CAZNJH010000097.1:0-2378 GCA_964573355.1 uncultured Candidatus Saccharibacteria bacterium
GGTTACGCTTTAACGTGGAAGGGTGATACGGCGAACAAAAAACACAATAAAAGCACACATAAAGCGCAACCCCCATGTATTGAAACTAGCCATCAAGGTTAAGAAACCTGCCCAGTTGGTCGCGAAGGACGATGTGCAAGGTGCGCGGCAGTATATTGAAAAATTTTGGGTCAATTTAGAGCGGTACCATCCGCGTGATGAAGACTCGATTATCGGTGTACCGAACCCATATCTTGTGCCTGCACATGATCCGACCAGTAGTTTTAATTTTGACGAATTGTATTACTGGGACAGTTATTTTATGGTGCAAGGCATGCTACGCGATCCAGCAAAAAAAGAGCTCGTCATGGGCATATTAGAAAATCTTTTTTCACTCTTCACTCGATTTAAGGTAATTCCAAACGCGTCAAGAACCTACCTTATGAGCCGTTCACAACCACCACTTCTCACGAGTTTTATTTTTGATGTATATGAAGCCTATGGTCTTGATAAGCGCTGGCTTGCTCGAGCTATTTTGTACGCAAAAGAAGAATATGCAACAGTGTGGATGGGTCAAGTTAAGCCATTCGATCATCAGGTGCATCAAGGCTTATCAAGGTACTACGATATAAATGTCTTGCATGATCTGGCTGAGACTGAAAGTGGCTGGGATATGACTAACCGATTCAATCGACAATGTCTCAACTATCTACCGGTAGATCTTAACGCCTTACTTTATAAATACGAAACAGATTTTGCGCGCGCTGCACATATCCTCGGTGAGCTAGAAGAACAGGTTGATTGGGAGCGTGCTGCTGTCCGACGGAAGCGTGCATTGCAAAAACTTATGTGGAGTAATAACCGCGGCCTTTACTTTGATTATAATTACAAAAAAGAGAAGAAAGGCCAAGTTGCATCACTTGCCAGCTATGTTCCACTGTGGTCTGGCATGGTAGATCAAAAACAAGCCGATCAATTACTGAAATCTCTCCGTCGATTCGAAGCCCCAGGTGGGCTACTCACTACTGACGGCCAAATGCTCAGCGCTGCTTTGCCGCAAAAACTTCCGCTTCAGTGGGCATACCCGAACGGGTGGGCGCCACTCCATTTCTTTGTGGTTAAGGGATTAGAGGGATACGGTTATCATGAAGAAGCACGGCGAGTAGCATTGAAGTGGCTTACAACCTGTAATAACTGGTTTATACAACATGGTGTATTTTTAGAAAAATATAATATGGTACAGCCTTCAAAGCACCCCATAGAAGGGGTGTATCCGAGCCAAACAGGCTTTGGCTGGACGAATGCTATTTTTGAACGTTTCTGTCAGGATTACCTTGATACCGATGAATGATCAACGGTGTTCGACGTAAAATTTCTGAGCCGCGAGACTACGCTTGATCTTCGAAAGGTTGCGCTAATAAATGTCTAATTGGATAAAGAGGAGTACACTTTGAAAGAATAACAGATGTGATATAGTGGTTTTATGGTATTTTTTGAATATATTATGGCTGTTTGCTTTCTCATGCCCATGGGGCAGTAATACTTATTATTCACCCATCTTCAAATACCTAACTAAGGAAAATTATGACAAAACCTACTTTCTACGTAACAACTTCAATCCCTTACGCCAGTGGCAAGCCGCATATTGGTAATGCTATTGACTGGCTCTATGCCGATACTGCTGCCCGTTACTACAAGCAGCATGGATACGATGTTGTGTATAGTGCAGGCGCTGATGAACACGGCTCAAAAATTTATGAAAAAGCTGTTGAAGCTGGTGTCAAACCAGAGGCCTTCATAGAAACGGTCGTACCCACCATTGAGCAGGCTCACACGCTTATCCAATCAGAATACACGCATTTTGCCCGGACAAATAGTAAGCAGCATCTTACGATTGCCGCGAAGCTTTGGAGGCAAATGGGCGATGATATTTATAAATCAAATTACACCGGCTGGTACTGTGTGGGGTGTGAAGAATATAAGACTGAAACCGAAGTCAAAGAAAACAATGGTATCTGCCCGCTGCACGACAAAAAATACGAACAGCTGCAAGAGGAGAACTACTTTTTTAAACTCAGTACATACGCTGACCAGCTCCTCGCGCTCATCGATTCTGGTCAATTTGAAATAGTGCCGCAACATCGCAAAAATGAAATCGTGAACGTTATTAAAAATGGGTTAACGGACATTAGTATTTCAAGGCCAAAAAAGAAGCTCCCATGGGGAATACCGGTACCTGGTGATAGCACGCAGGTGATGTATGTGTGGTTCGAAGCACTTATGAACTACATCACGCTACTCGATTACCCAGATGGAGTAGCGTTCAAAAAATTCTGGCCAACTAATCTACAAATTGTTGGTAAAGATAATCTACGGTTTCATGCGGCAATTTACCCCGC
>CAZNJH010000098.1:0-2357 GCA_964573355.1 uncultured Candidatus Saccharibacteria bacterium
GATTTCATTGCTCGTGGGTGGTATCGGTGTCATGAATATTATGTTGGTAACTGTTACGGAACGAACGCGAGAAATTGGGGTACGAAAAGCCGTCGGCGCCACTAAACTACAGATAATGATGCAATTTTTAGTGGAGGCCTTAGCGATCACACTAGCTGGTGGCTTGATTGGTATTTTCACCAGTATCGTTGTTAGCTATATTATTCGAGCACAAACAGCAATTAAACCGGCTATGGACCCGTGGATCATTTTACTCGCGACTGGTGTATCACTTGTAGTAGGAATTATCTTTGGCACCTGGCCAGCTATTCGGGCTGCACGAAAAGACCCGATTGAAGCGCTTCGCCACGATTAATGAATTCGACGCTGGAATACTTCTTGCGCATTCTTCATAAGCTGTGGAAGCGCCCAAGGCAATCCTATAATCTCATCGTACGTTACCCATAAAAGCTCTTCGGAGTCATCAGAAGGTACAACATTTATATCAGAATCAATCTCTGCTATAAAAAGCGCCACAACATTATGATAAGTTTCTGGAGGCCATTGATATGGTACATAAAAACTCTTAAAGTATGCCGTTAGCTTTATGTCATCTTGTCTTAACGAGGTCTCTTCACTCAGTTCGCGAAAAAGGGCTTCCTCCAATGTTTCATCCATCTCTACAAACCCACCTGGCAGATCATACAGACCCTTACCAGGCTCGAACGCCCGTTTTGAAACCAGTAAATGGTTTCCTTTGTTAAATAACGCCACTTCAACACACGGTCGAGGATTATCATATTGCACATAGTCACAGGTTTTACAAAACCAAGCACGATCACCCCGCGCTTGTAACGTATCCCCACATCGATAACAGAAAGTCCGAGAATCTTGGCTCATTAACCGAGTTCCGTTTTCAGCTTTTCGACTAAGTCAACTGGGGTTGGGTCCACGTTATTTAACACAGCAAGATAAAGACTTACATAATCGCCTAAATTAAACGCCCATAAAATTTGTTTTAATATTGTGTCACCCTCAACGCCTATCGCATGCGCATGCGGCCGTTTGCCCGAAAGCAGTTTATCAGTTAGTACAAATCGCTTCTGTACCCTTTCATGTTCAAAATGCGACTGAAGCTCTATGACTGCAAATGGCTTTTCAACAGGATGAGAACTCCAGCCAATAAATTCATTGTGGTTCATCTCAGGATATTTATTCGACCACGCCAGATTCTTGGCATTTTCATTAATACAAATCTTCCACTTATTGGCCGCCGGATATAAGAGCGGGCCGCTATATATGATTGCTGTTTTTCCTTCAATATGTTCTGCAAGCTGTTTTGCTAGGTTGTCATTATTCGGAACGCTCGCAGCCCAGGCCGTATGCTGGTCACGAAGCCACCCGGCAGCTTCATGAAGTTCTTCTTTACTGCCCTTTTCAACCAAGCCAAGTGGCTCAAGAAGTTCAATCAGTGCTGCTAGAAAGAAGAACGATGACATACGAGGCTGAAAACCAGCAGGTATCAAATAGAGTGGGTAGTTTTTTTCTTTTGCAATCTCTGCGAGTCTTCCCCCGGCAGCAATAACTACAATTTGGGCATTTTTCTGAGAAGCTTCCTCGAGTGCAGAAATCGTTTCTTCAGTGTTACCCGAATAGCTTG
Source organism: uncultured Candidatus Saccharibacteria bacterium (assembly GCA_964573355.1). Classification (GTDB taxonomy): domain Bacteria; phylum Patescibacteriota; class Saccharimonadia; order Saccharimonadales; family UBA7683; genus UBA7683. The sequence goes on from CAZNJH010000098.1 coordinate 1,640, forward strand.
AAGCAATATAGAGCGTATCGCTACTAACATACTGAGGGATAAGGTAATCATTTACCAACTCAAAGGGCACCGTCAACCCAGGCCAAGATTTCAAAATCAACGCTGGCCAACCTGAGCCTCCCATGCCACCAACTACAACATTTGCCACCCGCTCGAGCTGTGTGTTCGTTCCGAAACTGTGTAATAATTGGTCTGCTTGTTGGCCGGCTACTCCAAGCGCATCGGCTTTGTCTACCTTCTGAATATACTGCAAATCATCTAACACCTTGACTCCCTTCAGATTTTTCTATTGCAAAACACTTATGGTATCAGGTACTATTATACTTGAACGACAAGAAAATTTAGTAAGATCACGGGTGGGAACATGAACTTAAATCCGCTAAAAAAAGACGATAACACTGATGCTTTAGTAAAAGCGTTAGAAGATGCCAATAATGTCGGTGCTATGCAACCGGGGATAACCCCAAGCGCAGCCCCAGATGACGCCGCTATTGCTGCTGATCCGCAAGTAGTGTCAGCTGGTGTTGTGGCGGAAGATCCCACAATGGCCGTTGCCGCAGACCAACCAGTTGTAACAGCCGAAGCAACAGATACACCAATGCCAGAAGCGGCTAACCCAGTCGCTGGCGTAAACTTTGATGATACAGATCTCCCGGTAGGGCTCAGTTCAGACGCTGATGCTCATTTAGCCGAAACTTCCTCTCCTATTGTGTCCGAT
>CAZNJH010000099.1:0-2339 GCA_964573355.1 uncultured Candidatus Saccharibacteria bacterium
GTTCAGCAGTGACCACCAGGCGTTTGTCATATGTTTTTGCTTGCCACTGACCAGCACAGGTAATAATTTCGAGTCTTGATTCATTGCCTGATTTAAAAATCTGGGCCATCGGCACTGCATCTTTAGTATATTCATTCAGAGCCGTCACTCGATATGTAAAGCTTTCACCACGCCCATTTGTGGTTGTAATCAGATCACCATTTTTAACATTATTTAACTTATCGAAGACCGCACCGCCACCGCCAGCATAGTGCCCGACAAGTACGGAAGGTCCTTTTTTACCAGGAACCGCACCCTTGTTGTACCAACCAACCACGCCGTAAGCCTTCGGCACTGCAATCAAGCCTTCGGGCGTGGTTCCCAAACCTTCAACCGGAGCATTAACACCAATGGTGCTAATAACTAACCGGACAGGATGACTTGGGTCAACCACTGGAGCTGTGGCATTATTTTGCGCTACCGGTGTACCGCCTGTCGGTTGCGAAGCGGGAGCCTCGACTTCAATCACTGGGGCACCAATGGGAATAGCCACTGCTGGCTGTGTGTCATAACTGGTCGTGAAGCTGAAGATACCCATAGCAAGGATACCGCACGCTAAGGCACTACCCACAATCGTACGTACGTGCGCAGCAGACGCACTCACGGTGTTTTTAGCGAGCTGGTTTGTCAGTGAACGGTCTTCATATAATGCACGCAGATTAGCTTCAATTCGTTGTTGAGCGGCACTATCTTCTAAAAGACTTTGTGTCGTTTCGCTTAGCACCGACTGAAAAACGGTTTCTTCACGAGCAGGGGCTTGCGATACTGCAGCTTGATGACGACGTGTTAACGTATCGAGATAGCTTTTGTGCGCACGTTGTGACTGTCTAGGTAGGATGCTGGGCTGCTGGTTATTGCTTGGGGGTTGGGTCTGTAATTGAGACGCGACTGACTGAGGTTTCTGCGGCGAGGTCAAGACAGGAACCGCTACCACCTGCGGCTGCCGATGTGACACCGGTTGGGTCGCCTGAGGCGAAGCATCCACTGAAGCCGAAGTCACGACGGGTGGCTGCTCTACCATAAAGCTTGGCTGCGTATTTTTGAGAACTGGAGCCGTTGCTGAATGCATGCTACTCGCAGCTGTTTGGAGTGACTCGTTCGCCGCTACCTGGACTGGCTCGGGGCTTGCCTTTGTCCCCCCTCGTCTGCGGGCATATGTATCTAAATAAGCGCGGCGATGAGCGCTTGGGTCGCGGGGCTGAAATCCACCACGCAAAATAGCGGTATTTGTATTTGTGTTCATTTTTTTTGAAGTTTTTGTTTAGAATTACTTCTGTTCTTAATACTACGTGTGCTTTTTTATTATGTCAAGCAATTGGTGTCACTTGATGTGCTTCGCAGTATGTCTTTGTTTTACACTGATTACATACAAGCTTAAGCTTGTTGCAGCTTTTGTCAGCACAGTTAATAAATCGGCTGGTCTTACTACCGCAATGGACACAGTCACCAATATCAGGCACATTCTGAGCAAAACTATGGTTCATACGTCCATCAAAGATATAGAGTGTTCCTTCCCATAGGCCATTGCTACCATATTTCTCACCATATTTCACAATACCCCCATCAATTTGATAGACCTCTTGAAAACCACGGTTCTTCATTAAAACCGACAGAATTTCGCAACGAATACCTCCAGTGCAATAGGTAATAATTGGGCGGTGCTTTATTGCATCATATTTTGGGTCTTCAAGTTCTTTCAAAAAATCAGGTGTGGTCTCAACGGCTGGAATGATCGCATTTTTAAATTTTCCAACTTGAGCTTCGTAGCTGTTTCGTCCATCAAAAAAGATTACTTCATCACCCCGTTCCTGTATCAGTTTGTGTACTTGCTCCGGCTTTAAATGCACACCACCGTTTTCAATGCCATTAACCGAAACAACGATTTCGTCAGAGGCACGAAACGCCACCAGCTCATCGCGCACCTTAACGGAAAGCCGCGGAAACTCTTCACCACTTCCATCCGACCATTTGTACATTATTCCCTTAAACAACACCGATCGGTTCATTTCTCGCTTATACTCACGAAGGTTTTCAATACCACCACCTAATGTCCCATTAATGCCATGGGGTGAAATAATAATTCTACCCCTAAGATGTAACCGGTCGCACAGCTCTTTTTGCCACCGCATTGTAATATTAGGATCAGCTACCGGCACAAACTTATAGTATAAAATTACTTTTGGGGCTTGCTGTAAACTTTTTTTCATCTGTTAAAGTATACCAAAATCCGCGTCCTCTACCAAACTGGCTTACATTTTTTTCACAATGGCGAGAATGAAAGTTTGTAAATTACTTGACAT
>CAZNJH010000100.1:0-2330 GCA_964573355.1 uncultured Candidatus Saccharibacteria bacterium
GATTTACAAGTGCATCACCCGTCAGGTATATAACCGCTCTTCTGCCTGTTGTACTCTACATACAACAACTCTCTCCATCGCCTCTGTTCTTTTTCGACCTGGTGCCAATTTTTTCGTACAAGCTCCACCAAACCATAAGCACTTTCGGGAGCTTTTTTATTTTTAGTATGCTTGCAAACATTTACAAAAGGGTAAATAATAACATCTATGATGAGACGAAAGCAAACTTATACTGGAGAACATACTATTGTTGACGGACATCCTGATTTTGTCAGACTTTCAACGGTTTCTAGAACAGGAACTGTCCCCGCTAGCTTAGAGGAAATATCTCCTACAGATTGTCCAAACATTGGCAGCCCCTGTACATGGCTAGAAGACATGGCTGTGCTTGATATGGGGGATAGTCAGTCATTTAGCGAAGCAGAATTACGCAGAATGCAGCTTGCAATGAGGGGGTTCCGTTGCTTGTTGCCAAAAGACGGTGATGAAACAGTTTTTTCAGAATGTGACATGTCGGCACTCCCGAAACAGCTTGAAGTATCGGTACAGATTGTTCGTGAAAGACACCCTGACTCAGCCACCAATTAGTAGAGGCTATAGCCACTAAATTAGTGCATCACCCTTCGGGTATATAGCCACTCTTGTATCTATTCCACTCTACGCATAGCAAATCTCTCCATCGCCTCTGTTCTTCTTCAATCTGGTGCCAATTTTTTCGGCATAGGTTCACCACCATCACGCTATATTTACAACGATGCATTGACGACGTAGTTTTAATTTGATAATTTATCTAGCGGAAGACCAAGTGATACAGCACTTAGTTTCGATATATGTGATCATTCGAGTTAGTAAGTTAGAAGATAGTTTGTTAGTTAGTAGATCACATCTGTGGGTGCAAGTCTTCCCTACTAAAAGAGGCACATTCAACTGTGCCTCTTTATATTTCCGTGTCTCATCACCTTCGGGTAAGTAACAATACTTGTGTTTACCGCACTCAATAATAGAAGTATTCCGTCTGTTATTCTTCGGCTTGGTATCAATTTCCACCATAAGTACTAAATGAGTGTGCTTTGTGTTGTGGCACAGCATGCCTGTAGCCATGATGCTATGCTATATGGATGACAGCCATGGACTATACCGGTGAAAGAAACGGTTATGCACGCTCTGTAGATCCGTACCAGCTCGATGCTATACAAGGTATCGTGGCTGATATATCTCCTGATAGAGTTTTGGAGATTGGATGTGCAACAGGTAAGTTATTGAGTCACTTTGAAGCGATGGGTGTTCAGGTGATAGGGCTTGAAATGAGTCATGATGCTTTAAGGAAATCAGCTTGCAATAGTCCCGTAGTCCAGGGTGATTCCACTAGGTTACCCTTTGCAGATCAATCATTTGACTTGGTGGTCGCTAATCATGTTATAGAGCATGTACCTGATATTGATGCATTTATGGGGGAGATCTGCAGGGTCACAAGAACTAATGGAAGGATTTTCTTGTCTTACCCGCAAGAGCCAATCCGTGGGTTGTTCGCTGTAGTGGCGTCATTGAGAATGTTTCATCACCCATTTGGTGGACGTAAAATACATGTACATAAAATTGATCCACTTTGGGAATTGGACTATTTATCAACAGAAACTAGCGATAAACCGCTGGAGCTTATTAACGGTGTAGATGCTCTTCGACCTTTACCTCAGCGTCTCCTGACTTTAAAAAAGCGAGACAAATAAAACTCTATCGTTTTTGTCTGGCTCCTTAAAAAATACGAATTTTTACAACCTGACGATCCGCCTGTTATCTGTCCATTTTTTGCATCACAGCGATATAAATACTTGATTATGCAGTGCAATTTAATTTGCTTGTGCTTGCAGATTAATACGAAAAATTCGTATTATGACTAAAAGGAGATCACTTGTCTGAAGTAGCAGATGCAAATATTGGCCGATACATATGTGCCCCAAGCCTATTTTTAGATGGTAGGGAGGGGGCTCAATTTTGTTTGTCGGCGCTCATCTCTTATCAACCGGATGATCCCAAGACTATCGAACGTCGAGATTATCTATTGGAAAAGCTGGCGAGCGGGGTTAGAACTACCAGACAAGCGCTTGAATGTAAGATTGGATACTGTGATCGCAAAATTACTGATAATACACAAACTGCGACAAGTGAGGTGAGTGGTGTTTGTCTTGCTGCATCATATTGTATTAAGGAAGCTTTCGAGGCTGTGCCAGGCGATGATGGCTCGGCGGCTGTAAATGCGCGCTATCAAGCCATTATGGACACTTGTGAAAGTTTTGCTGGTCGATACAGTGCTGGCAATTTCTGTCCAAGAC
>CAZNJH010000101.1:0-2321 GCA_964573355.1 uncultured Candidatus Saccharibacteria bacterium
GATTAGGAATATCACCGCCGAAGAAACCCATAATACTGAGGTAAGCGGCGCCCCAGCTTGGTGTGCCTTTTTAGAAAATATAATTGCGAGTGGAAAAGTTAGTACGTTTAGTAGCACCAAAAAGGTTGCCCATGGATAAAACTCAAACTCCGACTGCTGCTTTAACGCAATCGGCAAGGCAACAATAACAAATGCACCCATTGCAGCCAGAGTGATACCAGCCATCGACTTTCGTGTGATTTTATCTCCTGTGAGTATAACCGCATAGATCAGAAACGCCACTGGGGTAATGAGCGTGAGTATGCTAACATAACTCGCCTGACTACTTGCCACTGCTGATACAAATGAAAACACTGCCACAGCCATACAAATGCCCATATACAGCGAGTACTTCAGTGCTCGGGTAGTAAGCAAGCGCCATTTGAATATTACATATGGTAGCAAAACAATCGTTATCAAACCAAATCGAAGTAGATTAAAAATAATCGTATCTGATGCATCAACCGATGCCTTCACCACCGTCGCATTTGGCGCCGCCAGAAATGTTCCAGCAAGTCCGATCAAAAACCAATACTTTTTATTTTTAAGATTTTTCTTCATACCTACATACCTTACAAAAGGATATCACAGAAAATCGAGATTCGATATTGCTATACTGTCTCTTATGAAGCTTGTTGGAATTTTAAACATTACACCCGATAGTTTTCGAGATGGTGGTACCTATATGACCAAACAATCTGCACTCAAGCAGGCCGCCGATTTGTTTTCACAAGGTGCAACGTATATTGACGTGGGCGCAGAAGCCACTAACCCGTTTGTATCAGTCATTGATCCAAATGATGAAATCACAAGACTCACCCCCGTGCTGCCAGAATTATTGAAAAAGTTTGCCGGCTCAGTTTCAATTGATACATATCACCCTGAAACAGTAGCGTGGGCACTTCAATATGGCAAACCAATATTGAACGACGTTTCAGGATTATACAAAGTGACAATGCAAGAGATTGCTGCAGTATATGGACTCACCGTGGTTGTAGGACATCTCCCTAGAGAAACGAAAGGTATACCAATTGTGGCACATAACATAAAACCGATCGATTCAGCTATTCAGGTAAGAGATGAACTACTTGAACGTGCATTGGCACTTGAAAAATTTGGAATCAAGAAAGCAGATATCGTTCTAGATCCAAACATAGGATTTGGCAAAACAATGCAACTTAATTGGAAGCTTCTTTCGTTCGCTAAACTAGTTCCAGATTATCAAGTAATGATTGGCCACTCTCACAAGCGGTTCTTAGGTTTCGACATAGAAGGTTTTGAAATTCCGAATGGCCAGACATTGAGATATACAAGAGAGAGAAATGTTGAGGCAGCCAACCAAGTTATGCGAGCTGGTACAGAGTACCTTCGTGTTCATGAACCTTCATGGTACAAAATTAGTGCTTTATAGGTTGTGCAATTATGATAACGTAATCACTTGTCCGTGTTACATAACTGTCGATAACATTAAAACCATTTTTCCCCAGGTACCTACGCAGATCATCCAGTTCCCAGAACTTAAAGAATCGTGGCGTTGAGAGGCCTTTGTTACGCAAACCTTCGAAAGTACCTAGCTTCATTCCTAGTGCCAACATGCCATGACTATGCAGACCAGCAGAAATATTCTGAAGGGCCCTTTCAAACTCATGTATATTAAAATGAAGGAAAACCGCGTTGGCATAAACCGCCTTACAGGCTGGAATTTCTTCTTTTAGCACATCGTAGCTTCGCGTCTTATGGCCTTGGGACCTTAGCCGTTGAACAAAGAAATCAACAACGTCTGTTCGGATAACAGGGTGCCCACTCTGCTCAATTCTTTCCGCATCTTGGCCAGAGCCACTTCCAACTTCGAAAACCACCTCTTCAGGCTCAAGCATAGCAAGAAATTTCTCAACACCTGGCCAATATTCGATTGCGCGTTTACTTCCATTGATTGTGACCTTTTCAATGTATTCATTCGCACATTTTGTGTAAGCCTTGATGATATCAACGTTGTGAACAACTTTTTTCACAAATCGCCCCACGTTTTGCCCGACTTTACATCTACTTTCAGCTTTACTGGAAGCGTGGTGTAAATATTTTCCATTACCTGAACGAGTAGCTTCTCAACATTTGCGGTCTGCGCTTCGCTGCATTCAATAATAATTGAATCGTGAATTTGCAGCAGCTGGGAAGCACCTGCTGGTAATTTTTGATCTACTTCTACCATAGCAAGTTTCATTAAATCTGCTTCGGTTCCTTGGATTGGCATATTCATAGCAGCACGCTCGGCAGCTGAACGA
>CAZNJH010000102.1:0-2307 GCA_964573355.1 uncultured Candidatus Saccharibacteria bacterium
GTGCTAGCACCGGCAGTACGAGACGGTGCTTTAACAGAGGCCGATATTTTGTTACACTAAGAATATACATAACTCGGAGTACCATGTCAGGACACAGTAAATGGTCTACAATTAAGCGACAAAAAGAAGCAACCGACGCTAAACGTGGCGCGGTGTTTACTAAAATGGGTAATCAGATTGCAATTGCTGCTCGCAGTGGTACTGATCCCGAAACCAACTCAGCTCTTGCCTTAGCGATTGATCGAGCGAAAGCTGCCAATATGCCACTCGCAAATATTCAGCGTGCAATTGATCGTGTGGCCGATAAAAATGCCGCACAGCTTGAAGAAGTTGTCTACGAAGGCTATGGCCCTGGTGGGATCGGAATTATTATTGAGGCTGCGACTGATAATAAAAACAGAACCTACCCCGAAGTACGAACGGCATTAACGAAAAATGGCGGCACGATGGCAGAGCCGGGGAGCGTTGCATTTCAGTTTACTCGAAAAGGTGTGATACGAGTTGCTGCAACTGGCGAAGATGCACTACTCAGTGTACTTGATGCTGGCGCAGAAGACGCCGTAGAAGTAGAAGGTGAAATTGTAGTCTATACAGTAGCGACGGAGCTTTCTCAGGTTAATAATAATCTTAAAATTGCCGGGTTGGCAGTTATCGATGCAAGTCTACACTATGTGCCCAATAGCAGCATTCATATTACCGACTCTGAAGTTGAACGAAAAATTATGAAGCTCCTTAATGCGATTGATGATCTTGACGATGTTACTAATGTGCATAGTAACTTCGATCTCAATAATGAACAATAAACCTTAAGAAGTTTTTAAAATTATTCGCTACCATAAACACCGTCGTAAAGGAGTATATTAATTGCACTTCGAATGCCCTGTAGCTGGTGGTCGCCGTCGTACGGACATTGTGTCTTATTGTGTTCGCAAAATTCGAGAAGTCACTGCGCGTAGCCGACTACATGACTAATGTTTTATGTCGGCTGGTCCCGATTTCTCAGGGCTTTTTTGTATTCACGGTATACTTGGGGTATGAATAAAGCGAAACTACAGGAATATGCACAGTTTGCAGAAGCATTAGCACTGCGAGCTGGCGAAACCATGCTCACATATTTTCGAGCGCCTCAAAAAGAAACGAGTTGGAAATCAGACAACAGCCCAGTTACCATCGCGGATACGCAGATTAATGACATGGTTATTGAGCAAGTACAAAAAACCTACCCTGATCATGGTGTTCTTGGTGAAGAAGCAGGTTTCAATCAGGATGAAACCACAGTATGGGTGGTTGATCCAATTGATGGTACCGCACCGTACGATTTAGGTATGCCGGCTGCGACTTTTTGTTTAGCGCTCGTTGTGGCAGGCGAAGTCATGGTGAGTGTGGTGCATGATCCATTTAGTCAGCGATTGTTTTATGCAGTTCGTGGTAATGGCGCACGCCTAAACGGTAAAAAATTTATGTGCAAACAAGACGCAGTGCTGAGCCACCGCTATGCATTTGTCCCCGCTGCATCTCAAGACAACCCCCATGCATTTGAGCCGTTCATACAAGAACTTAAATTGAATGGCTCAAAAGTGCTTTTTCTGCCGAGCTTTACGTATTTAGCGACCCTGGTGCTCGAAGGGAGTGCAAGTGGGGTTTTAATGGCTTACGGCTCTCCATGGGATGCTGCAGCAATTTCACTTGTTGCAGAAGAAGCTGGGGCAGTCGCCAGTGATTTAGCGGGTAATAAACGGCTCTATAACCAATGGGGTGATGGCTTTATGATTACAAATGCAGCCGCGCACGATTACTACGTTGCAGGGGTGAAACATGCGCGTTCTAGGAATTGATCCGGGTACTGGCATCGTGGGTTTTGGCATTATTGATGCAATTGGACAAAATAAAATTATGGTTGATGCCGGCGTTATTCGAACGCCCGCACATCAAGCAACCGAAGTTCGTTTACAAACAATTTATGATGAACTAAAAGAAATCATTATGCAGCACAAGCCGGAAGTTATGGTAGTGGAGCAGCTTTTCTTTCAGCGTAATGTGACGACTGCAATGACTGTTTCACAGGCCAGGGGAGTAATTCTATTGCTCGCTCAGCAGCACGGCTTACAATTGGTAGAACGTACCCCACTTCAGATTAAACAAGCGGTTACGGGTTATGGTAAGGCAGATAAAAAACAAGTACAAGAAATGGTAAAAATGCAGCTGAAGCTAAAAGAAGTTCCCCAGCCTGATGATTGTGCGGACGCGCTGGCTGCCGCCTTAACCTATCTCCCGTAGGGGGCTTCATGTATAAAGTGGCTGAGTAGG
>CAZNJH010000103.1:0-2286 GCA_964573355.1 uncultured Candidatus Saccharibacteria bacterium
ATACAATCCTTGTTTTCTATCAGTAGCTAAGGACCATCCTCAAGCAAACAGACAATGCGTGAACTTGAAACGTACTACTGCTGTTGACAGGTAGGGCAGATGTGAGTTCCACGTCCAGCTACTCTGATTTTTACGATTTGCGTACCACAGCGTTGACAGGGTGTACCTTCTTTTCTAAATACTCGCGCAAACGAAATATAACTCCCCTTTTTACCTTCAGCATTCACATAGTTTTTGTCAGTTGAACCACCCTTTTCGATTGAAAGCTCAAGCACAAAACGGAGCTCGGTGAATAACTTTTTTAATGCGATTTTTGGTACATCTCTTACTCTTGTAGCCGGGTGGATTTTTGCACCCCATAATGATTCATCAGCATAGATATTACCCACTCCTGCAAGCACCGTTTGATCCAGTAGTGCAGCTTTAATGGTTGTGTTTTTTCGACGCTGCAAACGTTCTATGAAGATTGTGCTCGTAAAACTATCGTCAAGCGGCTCAGGGCCCACCTTTTTCATAAAATCGATATGGGGCACCTCTACCGTTGGGTACAGCTTTATCCAACCAAATTTTCGTTGATCGTTGAAAAATAATTTTGCGCCTTGATCAAGTTCAAAAATAACGCGAGTTGACCGATCTGGCAAATCGCCGATCAATGAATCGTTTGGGTGTCCTGCACCAAAAACTGTGCTGCCCCTATACACAAGTTGGCCTGTCATTTTTAAATGAATAACTAGCGTGTAGTTGCTTGAAAGATCAATGAGCAATACTTTAGCACGACGCCTAATATGAACCACGCTACTGCCTATAAGAAACTCAGCGACTTCATTGGATGCATTGGGGAAACTCTTGGGGGTATCGAATGTTACGGCTTGTAGATGGTGCCCCACAAGAAGGGTGGTTAAACCACGTCGAACCGTTTCAACCTCAGGGAGCTCTGGCATACAGGATATTATACGCTACGACTCACGAGGAAGTAGGTATGCAGTTTCTAGCCGCACCTCAGCATCTGCTGCTCTTAAAACCCATGCACCTCCATGCCCGGGATCACGAAAACGAGTATTTACCACCTCTGCAGCATGCTGTTGTTCTTGTTGCTGACTTAAACCATTACCACCTTCAGGCTGAGCCACTGATTGTTCGCCTAAACCCATTGCAGTTGTAAACGCATCAGCCCCGACGCCCTCACTCACTACCCCATCTTCAGATAATTCAAAATACATGCTGGTATCCTTTTTATTTTATGTTCATACCTCATCTACCAGTGAAACGCTAATGGTAGCAGAAGACAACTGTTTGTTGTTAAAAAGAAACAGTATAGGGTAACTAGTGAGCCATATTTATCTGTAGTTGTGTTGCGGCGTGATAAAAATCACGTTACACCGCAGTTTTTTAAATCTTTCCGTACTTGTTCAATGGTTGTATAGACGTACGCATGCATACCGACGGTTTGCGCCCCTATAACATTTGATTCCCGATCATCAAAAAATACACATTCATCTGCTTCTACACCTAGTTGATCAATATGTTCATAATAAATTGCTGCGTTCGGTTTAATAACGCCTACCTGGTACGATAACGTGATCACGACGAAAAGATCAACGTAAGTTTGGGGAAGATAATTAGTTAGATCATCGCCTACATTCGAAATCATACCGAGCTTGTAACCAAGCTCCTTCAAAGTGGTTGCGTATGTAAACAGTGCCTCGTTTGGATGATGTGTGGTTGTAATAATTTTATGAGCTTCGTGCCGCCTCGCCCCTGTTAGTGTACACACAGCTTCAAGAAAATCTTCGTACGCCATCCGCCCGCGATCCACTTGATGGTTGATGTATCGAAGTTCATCAATAGTTGCTTTAGTGCTAAACTTTTGGCAAAACGCAAGCCAGCCATCTTCGGTAAATACACCAAAACAATCAAAAATTATCGCCTTTATCACCTCTACAGCATACCAGTATTAATGATGCCGCAGAAAGCTAAAATGTTTGTGATGGGCGCTTTTATGGTGCTCAACAACATAAACACCGAGCAATATTAACGCACCACCAACCACCATCTCAATCGAAAGCTTTTCATGCAACACCACTACGGGGACGATAATCGCTAGTAACGTCTCAAGATACGTTAAAGCAGCACTCACTGCCGCACCAACATGTTCATAACTCGCAATGAGCGCGGCTCTTGAAATAAGCGCTACTACTAACCCTGAAAAAAGAGCTGCTTTAAAAATTTCCGGCGATACGCTTTGCACGCTCAATGTTTCACCGGTGAGTACATGTATTACAAGTG
>CAZNJH010000104.1:0-2239 GCA_964573355.1 uncultured Candidatus Saccharibacteria bacterium
CCTTTTACCAGTTCATAGAAATACTTGGCTAATTCGCTTAGTCCTATATCTTTTGCTAAATCGGAGGTATCCTTTGCTCTTTGTTCAACTTCTTCTTCCTTGCTGATGATCTGCTTTTCAGCTGAACGAGCTTGCGTAAGTGCTGCTTTGATCTGTTTTACATATTCTTGACCACCATTTTCGACTCGCCATGCTCTATAATCTTGCACGAACTGAGTGTAAAGATTCTGGTAGTAATTCTTGAATGTGTTGATGAAACTGTCTTTTTGGCCGATAAGTGAGGGGACATCTTCTCTTCTCAGTCTAAGTATTTCGTTGAACTGATTGAGTGCATTCTCAAACTCGGCCTTGATACTCTGTGTTCTATCTTCAGGCAGTTGCCAGCGGTATTCCTGGGCGTCAAAAAAATCTGTTTCCCATTCGAATATCTTCTGGATATGGTACTCTGCCTCGACTATCTCAGTAGAGTCACCTTTTTTGACAATCTCTTTCGGGTCAGTCTCCGTATATCGCTGGTGCAGTTCTGTAATTATATCGTCCATCTAGTCCTCTTAGATTTGATTATACAACAACTATCTACCACATTGTATAATATGTTTTCTAACAGAGGTCAGGATTATTTTGGCTGCCCTTGACTTTGCCTTTTTTCAGAAAATAGAAATGCTAACAGGGGTGTACTATGTCGCACAACGTGTATCAGGCGACACTGATTGAGGCCAAAAGATAGTCGCATAAAATAGTTTTTACGACATATTAATAGTTGACTATATATAAAATTGTGTTAAAATAGATATTAAAATTCAAGGTTTTAAGGAGAAAAATGAAAGTTTTAGGCGAGCATAACAGTTATAGATTTGACGAGTTTTCTGGCGATGGTTATTTGTACGCATCTGCAATTGACAAGGGAGTACAACTTCAAATTCAAGGTTACTCGGCTACAAGGAACGACTATGTGAACTTTGGTTTATCAACAGACGAAGCCGGTGAAATTCAGACTGCTGCTGATGTACTTCTGCCCCTGGTCCCCACTCTTGATCAAGCACGTACTGAACATGAGGAAAAGCAAGCTCGATTAAAGGAGTCTTGGGAACTTGATCATCCTGACCTACCATATGATCCACTGGAAAGGCCTTTTGTGGCCTTAGCCCCAGTAGTACATGAGATTGAGTTCACAGAAGAAGACGATAAAACAGCAGAACTTAAGGGTGGCTTGCTTGAGCCTGAAGAGCTAGTTGTAGTCGGCGGGTTAACTTGGGCGAGAGAACAGCTTCTAATTAGGTTCGATGGAGTTAATACGCTGGTCTTTAGACCAGAAGCATTTGCACAACTTGCCGTTATAGGCGCAACTCAGCCAGAGTTTCCTCCCAAAACCTCTATCTGGGATCGTTTAGGCTAGAGTGTATCACCCTTCAGGTGTAAATCCTGTCTTGTGACGGGTCCACTCAACATACAGTAACTGCTTCCACCGCCTCTGTTCTTCGATGATTTGGTGCCAATTTTTTCGGCATAGGTCCACCATATTACTTATGCTTGCAAAATCTGCAAAAAAGGGAGAACATTGTCTTTAATATGGACAATGCTAGAGTCGCACTATTTGAAGATGATCCAACGGTAAGTGATGCTCTTGCAAGAAGACTGCAAAGACACGGTCATACTGTGGTTGTTCATGCTGCTGACATGGACGAAGCCAAACATGTGATCGAGAACCTTAACGATGGCGAAGTAGACGTTGCAATTGTAGACGGTAATTTGGGATCAGGAAGCGGAGATGGAGCAATAATAACGAGTCTATTAAAAGATAAACAAGCCGACTTACCCGTAGTGGGTAACTCCGCTAATGGCAAGGTAGCTGGCGCCGATTTCAACGCAGAAAAAGCAGGATCGGCAATACTACTTTCCATTATAGAGGACATTCCTAGGCCACTTAGTGCTTGAGTTTAAAAGTATTTTTTGCACGAAGCTATTTCTTTTTTCTATGATACATGAACTTGAGTATCTTGGATCTGTTGCTGAGCAGCAAAGCCTCTGTTCCTTGCAATAAGATGCGTAGGAATTGCTGCGGCTTCAACTGCGAAGGACATTAGGTATCGAGCAGCAGCTTCTGTATTGCCGACGCTGCCATTGATAAGCTCCTGGGCGGCAGTACCTAAACCTAATACTGCACCTCCTACGATAGCTAAGGTGGTAAATGCTCTCACGAAACGTGTTTCACTTACTTCGGTTTCAGGTTGAGTAAAGT
>CAZNJH010000105.1:0-1457 GCA_964573355.1 uncultured Candidatus Saccharibacteria bacterium
TGCCCGCTTGATGGGTGGCAAAGGGAATGTGATTGTCAACGAACAGCCTGCAAGCGACTATTTTAATGGCAACGAAGCCTTTGTATACGAACTTACTGAACCACTTCGTTTGTTACAAAAGACCGAAAGCTTTGACATCAGCCTCAAGGTTGAGGGGGGCGGACACCACGCACAGGTTGGTGCAAGTAAGTTGGCAATCTCCAAAGCACTCAGCGCAATGAACGACGATCTTCGATCAACCCTTAAAAAGGATGGCCTCTTAAAGCGTGACCCACGCGAAAAAGAGCGAAAAAAACCTGGCCTCAAGGGCGCACGACGTCGAGAACAGTTCTCAAAACGTTAAATCTTGCAAACATGCTACTAAAAACACCCTATCATGGGTGTTTTTAGCCTGGAGAAAAGACTTGACATTTGTTATATAATTTGATATACTTTCAGACATGCGTAAAATGCAGACAACTCAGTATTGGTTCACCGACACTTCTCGTGGCGGTTTATTCCGTGTGTTTGTATAATCTTACATACTTCAAAGATATCGAAGAAATCGCCACAATCGGCGGTTTTTTAATATTAAGGAGAAATATTATGAAAAAAATACTAATAATTGGAGGCATGGGGCCGCAAGCAAGTATTGTATTACATCAAAAGATTATTGATTTATGCGTAAAAAATGGCGCACAACAAGGCAATGATTTCCCTGAAATTACCCATCTTTCCATACCTGTACCTGAGTTTATTGATAATAAATCCGAAATTCATCAAGCACTCAAAGTTATATGTAGACGTATAAAAACATTTCAAGATGAAAAGTTCACGCACATTGTTATTGCATGCAACACGGCGCATTTATTGGCCGATCAAATTCATACTATCTTAAAACAACCTGTTACATCACTGATAGAAGAAACCGTACACGAGGTTAATAAACTAGAAATTAGCAAGGTAGGACTACTGGCTTCACCGAACACTATCCGCTCGAAGCTTCACCATCAATTATTTGAAACGAATCAAGTGGTGGTATTAAGCCCACGCGAACAAGATGAAACAAGCGCGATTATTCATGGTGTAATTGCAGGAAATAAAGATTTGGCCACAAGATTACATAAACAAGTCAATACACTACTAAACCAAGGAGCTCATCGAGTGCTTCTGGGTTGCACTGAACTGTCTGTCATAAACCATGCAGCTGCCCTGAAAGGCACAATCGACCCACTCGACCTAATAACGGCAAGAATACTCGCATAATGCCCACATGAGGAACGAAATGTGATTAGTGAATACCAAATACAGCAGAGGATAAAATCGAATCCCAGTATGTCGTGGATTTAAACGTCAAAAAAGGTATAATTATCAGGAGAATATTATGAGTAAAAAAGTAATTTTAACCGGCCTCCGAGCAAATAACGACCTACATATCGGCAATTATTTTGGGGCACTTTTGCCGCTGATTGATATGG
>CAZNJH010000105.1:1467-2158 GCA_964573355.1 uncultured Candidatus Saccharibacteria bacterium
CAAATTAACCTTTTTGTGCCAGATCTGCACAGCTTTACAACACCTATCGATCACAGCCTTCTGCAGCAACAGATTATGCGCAATTTAAGATTGTTTGTTGCAGCTGGTTTGCCACTCAATAATCCCGATGTTCATATTTATCGACAGAGCTACGTACCAGCGCACAGCGAATTAACCGTACTACTGAATAATTTTACCGGCATGGGTGAAATGGAACGTATGACTCAGTTTAAAGATAAATCTGCAAAATTAGGCACCGAAAGAGTTTCCGTGGGGCTGTTCGACTACCCAGTATTGATGGCGTGCGATATCTTGCTGTATGGAGCCCAATTCGTTCCTGTCGGCGATGATCAATCACAGCATATTGAAATTACACGAGATCTTGGACAAAGATTGAACGCAAAGTTTGGTCAAGATTTATTTACAGTGCCACATGAAGTACAAAAACAACATGAATTTTTTGGTAACGATCAAGGTTTACGTATTAAAGATTTAGCGGATCCGACTAAAAAAATGAGTAAATCAGATGAAAGCGGCAAGGGAATTATATTTCTTGGAGATGAACCAGCAGAAGCAGCAAAAAAAATCATGAGCGCAACAACCGATAGCGTGGGAAGCATTAATTATAACCCGCAAAACCAGCCTGGTATCAGTAATCTACTACAAATCTTAGCACTTCTGAACAACCAAG
>CAZNJH010000106.1:0-875 GCA_964573355.1 uncultured Candidatus Saccharibacteria bacterium
CTATTGGTATACCTGTCGCCAGCAAGCTATTGATTTTTGCCAGCGCTATATCACTATATGCAAATTGGGCATCATGCAGAGAATCGCCGCGTGTGGCCATCTTTCTCCATGCGATCAGCGACTTACGAGCCGCTTGCAAAATGTGCATATTTGCAGCGTACGTTTCCGGCTTAAGTACAATTGACTGGCACGCAAGTGCCGAATCCGGAATTGGCTTTTCTTCAACAAGCGCCTGAGCTACCTGCATTTTATAGAACTGAGTACTCTGTTGAGAAATTCGCTTTAGCTGTGCTTCATTTAAATCGGAATTTGCTATCCACCGATACACTTCCGTAGCAGAACCAAACTCAGGAACGTTAACACCCTCCACATTAACCTCACCAGCTTGTAAGGCTTCAGCAAAGAATAGGGGTGCAACCGCCGGTTCCTGCATTTTTATACGGAGTGCGTCTTCTAATGTTACACCGTCCATAATCTCTGCAGCTAACATGTCCGCTTCAAATGCGATACAAAACTGCTTCTCTGTTTCAGAGAGTGGTCTTCGTGGCTCGCTCGTGAGTATTTCAGCAAGATTTTTTGCAGCCACACCACTTCGCTCAAGATACGGACCGTTGTATGCACTGTGCTCAGTATTTGTTTGTTTTTCTTGCATTACTATTATAGTATAGCATAATAGTTTATTTAATGCAAGTTTTATGAGCTTTGTTATTCTTATCTGTCTACAGCGCCTACCCCGTCGCTACGACTTCTTGCTATTACTCGGTTTGTTTGGCATTATTAGATTAATAACCTAAAGGAGTTTGGTATGGCGACAAAAGAGGCAAAATCAACGACAGATTCTAAGGCTTCGACGGCTGAACAAAAGGCGGCGGGGG
>CAZNJH010000106.1:885-2151 GCA_964573355.1 uncultured Candidatus Saccharibacteria bacterium
AGTGCGAAGTTTAGTGGACCACTTGCACCACTTGAAAAGGGATTGAATGACCTTTTCGGTGAAAAAGCGCCGTATAAACTACCTGAAAATGCACGTAAAACATTAGTGAAAATTGCACCATGGCTGAGTCTTGCGGGCGGCGTATTGGGCATTCTTTCGGCTGCCGGGCTTTGGCGAGCGGCACATTATGTTAACGAGTGGGTCGATGTAACCAATCGGCTTTCGGCGAACTTTGGCGTGGCTGCACAAACACCAAAACTTGGTGTAACATTTTGGCTTTCACTCGTCATGCTCGTTATTTTTTCAGCACTGGCTTTCTTGGCATTTCCCGGACTTAAAGCGCGGAAAAAGACTGGTTGGGACCTCATGTTCTATAGCTCCCTTGCGAGTGCGGTGTATGGTGTTGTTTCGCTCTTTTACGATGGTGGTGGGTTTGGCTCACTACTCGGAGCACTCCTTGGCGCAACGATTAGCATGTACTTACTTTTTCAGGTTCGAGGGCACTACAGTAAGTAGGGAGTTCAGAATTTAGAAGACAGAAGTTAGAGACGAGAAGATGAACTATATTTATCTTCCTAAAATCTGACTTCTGAATTCCTAATTCCAATCAGAATCTAGTTAGCGAAATAGGCCGCGTTTTTTAGTGTTCTTTAGTGTTTCAAGAATGTCTTGCTGTTCTTTGCTGAGATTTGTTGGCGTATCCACCAAAACAGTAACGATATGGGCTCCTCGGTTCTTATCACGAATATGTGGCACACCGTGACCCGAAAGCTTAAAATCGGTACCACTCTGAGTTCCGGCAGGTATCTTCATTGTCACCGGCCCATCGACAGTTTCTATCTGAATTTCGGTACCAAGTGCAGCTTCTACCATACCAATATGCTGGTTAGAAAGTATCAGATCACCCTCGCGCGTAAAGTGTTTGTGTGACTTCACGTTCATCTGAACATAGAGATCACCTTTGTTGCCGTTTGCTGCCGCTTCGCCGTGCTCACGAAGACGAATTACTGCACCGTCATCAATTCCGGCTGGAATCTTTACCGTAATTTCGCGTTTAACCCGCTCAACACCTGTTGCTTTACAGACAGTACATGGCTTTTCTGGGACCTTACCTCTGCCTTGGCAATTTCGACACAGCGCAGCCTGTTGGATAGCACCAAATATTGTATTCATTTGTTGGACAACCTGGCCTGAGCCTTTGCATGTTTCACATGTTTTCAGATCATGCCCTGGCTCTGCTCGAGTGCCTTTACAGTGGCTACACAC
>CAZNJH010000107.1:0-2147 GCA_964573355.1 uncultured Candidatus Saccharibacteria bacterium
GCACTACCTTTTGCATGAAATCCCTAAAACAAGTCGTCGCGTATTCGATGCTGGTGATATATTAGAACGTAACAAGCGAGCCATGGAGCTACTGGGCAATCCACAGGATCGTCACAAAGCTGTCCATGTGGCGGGCACAAGTGGTAAAGGAACAATTTGTTATCTTATTGATGCACTACTGCGAGCACATACAAAACGGACTGGTATGACACAAAGTCCTCATGTGTATGACATTCGGGAACGGATTCAAGAGAACGGCCAGCTCATAAGTGAAAAACGGTTTGTAAGTGCTTTGCGGCATGTTGTACAGACACTGCATGCGAGCAATGTCAGCCCTTCATATTTTGAGCTATTAATTGCCATGGCATACGCAGAATTTGGTCGTACTGATCTTGACTATCAAGTCATTGAAACTGGCCTCGGCGGTCGACTTGATGCAACCAATGTGATTACAAACCAAAATAAAATTTGTGTTATTAACCGAATTGGCCTTGATCATGTTAACGTGCTGGGGAATACACTCGCAAAAATAGCGGCCGAAAAAGCAGGTATTATTCAACCAGGCAACACCGTATTTGCCCTCAGGCAAGAGCCAGAAGTGAATGCAGTGTTTGAAGCACGCTGCCAGGATCAAGATGCTCCAATCAACTGGATAGAGCAAACTGGCAACTACCAAGCAACCAACGATGCCGTCGCCTTAGCCGTATGCCGCCACCTCGCACATCGAGATGGTTGGGTTTTTGATGAAGCCTTAGCCACAACAACATTGGAGCATGTATTTATTCCTGGGAGGTTTGAAAAACGCGGATTTAAAGATCACCTTACAATTTTAGACGGTGCTCATAACTCACAAAAACTCTCAGCGATGGTTCATCGGGTACAACGCGAAGATCTTGCACCGGTCACCTGTATATTCGCCGCAGGCGCGCGCCGTGATATACAACACTGCTTAGAAGTTTTAAAGCCTATTTGTGGCCGGGTGATCGCGACTGAGTATCAAACCGAGGAACAGGACATCCCTGTACCACCGCTAAAAAAAGAACGTATTAAAAGCTTCTGCGAGGAGCTGGGGATTGAAGCCAGCGTCGCCCCCACACCCCATGATGCACTTATCGCGGCAAGCCAGCACACTGAACCAATCGTGGTCACAGGCTCATTCTATCTACTGAGCCAAATTGATCGATCGTTTTAGATAACGCTTGCAGCTATCAATTTGTGTATACTAAAGCTATGAATGCACCACATTTTTCACTCAAAGATCAAGCCGTCACCACTAAAACTCTCGTTGATTTTAAAGACTCCTGGGTGGTACTCTACTTTTATCCAAAAGATGATACGCCTGGCTGTACTGTTGAGGCATGCAGTCTCCGAGATGCCAACGATGAGCTGATTGCACATGGCGCAGAGGTTGTTGGTATCAGTAAAGACGATGAGGATAGTCACCGAAAATTTAAGGCGAAACATAAACTAAACTTCACCCTACTTTCTGATCCAACCGGAAAAACAATTGAAGCATACGGCGCCTGGGGACCAAAGATGTTTGGCAAGTTAGGTATTCAACGCAAAACCTTTATTATCAGCCCTGAGGGTGAGATCGTAAAAACATACGGACGCGTCACACCGCTCGGCCACGGTGAGCAAGTCATTAGTGACCTTACACAACTACAGACCGGTAAAAAGTAAGCACAAAACTATAGATTCAGAAAACAGAGGGTTTTACTCTAGCTTACTGCTTAGAAATTGATTGCCTTTTTCGTATCACAATCAAAACACCGAAAACCACTCCTGCCGTCAAGAGCAGAATGCCTACCACTATCATCCGCTTTCTATCTTCACCAGTACCAACCAAAGAACCACTAGGTGAACTTTGTGCGCCACCGACAGCATTACCACCATCAGTATTCGGAACCACGGTGCCACTATAGCTGGCTACGCTAAAATTGGCATTATCGACTGTGTCTAAGACATCCTCACTTGCACCAAAGATTACACCAAATAACGATGGTACGTCTGGATCCGATTCAGCGGACGCATTTATGCTATAGAAGTTAAAGCTTGAAGTAACAGTACTCTTCGCGCTGAATAATAGCGTAATCGACTGACTTCCACCAGCTGGAATTATTATATCACTGTCTCGTCCGCTACAC
>CAZNJH010000108.1:0-1845 GCA_964573355.1 uncultured Candidatus Saccharibacteria bacterium
CTGCACACCTGAGCGGTGGACGCGTTACCTTCTCGTAGCCACTACTGTTATAATGATCAACAAGGAGTTGGTCTGAAGGCAATTTTTCACACAGTAAAACGATACGCAAGACAACCATGGCGATTGGTCGTACCGTTAAAACGAGCGGCAGTACTGCTGAGCGGTGTGCTGTTTGTAGTGGTGGCGTATTATTTTGCTATACGTAATCTTCGGGCTGATCAGCACGTCATCATTAGTTTGTTTTTGTTGTGGTTTGCTACTGCGTATCTCTTGTTGCCGGGTATTCACCGTTTCCTAAGTCGAATTTATGTACCAGATTACTTTATTGGTCGGGCCCGTACAGCCGACGGTTTGTTGGCCGACCCGGTCAATATGGCACTTCGAGGCAATGAAAAAATGTTAATTGGGGCTATGGAAAAGGCGGGCTGGAGCATTGCCGATCCGATTACGCTCAAAACAGCTGCGAGGACTATCCGAGCCACACTCTTCAAACGAAGTTATGAAAACGCGCCGGTGAGCGATTTCTACGTGTTTGGTAAAAAGCAAGATCTTGCTTTTCAAAAAGAGGTCGATGGCAATCCAGCAAAACGTCACCATGTTCGTTTTTGGCGCGTGCCTGATGATGTGTATCTTCCTGGCGGCTACAAAGTAGATTGGGTGGCAGCGGCAACTTATGATGATGCAGTTGGGTTTTCTCGGTTTACCTTACAGATTACCCATAGCATAGATGGGGATGTCGATGCAGAACGCGACTTTGTAGTACAAAGTCTGAAAAGATCACGTCGAGCTCGCCAAGTACAAAAAATCGAGGGGTTCTTCCCAAAGTACTCTCACCGCAACGGTGGTGGGGACAGTTTCTTTACCGATGGCTCGATGGTGATCGTTGATCTCAAGAAGGGGTTATTGCGGTGATACATGTCTTGTTTGGTCCAAACCGGTATGGGCTGAACCAGCGTTTGAAAGAGTTACGCGATGCGTTTGTTTTAAAATACGGCGCCGATGGTGTCGAAGGAGTAGCGGGAGAACTGCTAGATGTCCAAGAGCTTTCATCACTTGTAACAGGGGTAACGTTATTTGCGACACATCGCTTGGTGATTATTAACAGTCTTGCTCAAAACAAGCCGGTGGCCGAACGTTTTGCGGAGCTGCTGTCTTCGATTCCTGATGAGATAACAGTGATTATGGTCGAAGCGCAATTAGACAAACGAACCAGCTTTTATAAGTCGTTACAAAAACAAGCGAGTTTAGAGGTGTTTGCTGAGCTCGATGAACGAACTGCTACTGCATGGGTGCAGGATTACGTCACGCAAGAAGGGGGGAGTATCGATTCTTCAACAGCCCGATATCTGGTAGAGAGTGTTGGTCTCGACCAAATGAGATTAAAAAAAGAACTTGAAAAGCTTGTTGTGTATGAGCCTGTAGTGACGACCGAAGTGATCGATGCACTAGTAGAAAAAACTCCCCAACAGCTCGTGTTTCAGTTGCTCGAGCATGCATTTACTGGGCGCCTGCAACAGGCACTCACATTACTAGACGAAATGGAGCGTGCGCATGAAGATCCTTTTCAGCTAATGAACATGCTTATCTGGCAAACGCATATTCTTGCGCTCGTTGCGAGCGCGCGTGAAGTGAGTGATAGCGTGGTTGCGAAAGAGGCAAAGTTGAACCCGTTTGTTATTCAAAAAACACGGTCACTCCTAATGCGTAGCGGCGGCGGGAAGCTGAAGGCCATTATCGAGGCTGTAGCAGTGGCTGATCACACATTAAAATCTTCCTCGGTCAATCCTTGGCGCACACTAGAAATAACACTCACCAAGATTGCTTATATCTAACAGCTCCGACTAT
>CAZNJH010000108.1:1855-2114 GCA_964573355.1 uncultured Candidatus Saccharibacteria bacterium
TTTTAGGAGTTGTTTTTGGAGCAGCTTTTTTGGCTGGAGTGGTTGTGGTTTTTGCTGTTGCTGCTGGTTTTGCACCGAGTGCTTTCACTTGTTCTGAAAGACGTGCAAGCTTTCGAGCCGCAGTATTCTTCTTGAGAACATTCTTTTTGACAGTTTTGTCTAAGTTGCTCTGTACTTTCTTGAGTGCTTCAATAGCTTTTTTGCCGTCTTTTGCTTCAATTGCAGCAGCTAGTGACTTCATTTCACTGCGAAGGCTGCG
>CAZNJH010000109.1:0-2098 GCA_964573355.1 uncultured Candidatus Saccharibacteria bacterium
GCGGATTTGTACTCTAGCTTTTTTGTTTTAATCGAGTTGTACAATTGCTAACCTAATAATTTACAATAAATATAGTGAACACAGACAATAACCAAGAAGAAAATTCATTACAGCAGTCAGGGTCTCGTATAAAATTACCCTATTTATGCGGGGCGGCTTCAATTGCTGGGCTTGCATTTCTTTTGACTGTGTATAGCCCTGGCGGCGGACCATTTGTTATTCTGGTTTTTCTCGCACTTTTGTTCGCATTGTTTATTTCACTTACGTACATACTTTTACAGAACACAACGCGTGTGTTGAGCCGAGTGCATTTTTCAACTATTCGGATGCTATATACCTCAGTCGTGATTGCAACGGGGGGGATCTTCTTGGTTGGACTCCAGACGTTACGGCAACTTCAGCCAGTTGATATTATCTTGACACTGTTATTTGAAATTGTATTGAATTTTTATTTGTTGCGTCGTTTTTAACTGCCAAACCAGATCTCGTTCTGCTATACTGGTACCTAGATATGGAACCGGTTTTACCTCGTCCTGAAAGCTTGGAGAGCTCTACGCAATCACAAGATATCCCGCCTGCGTTGCAGGTTGGTCATGTTGAAAATGCTCCGAATGCTGCGCCGGAGTTACCGCGTGAAGGTATCGCGGTAGTCACTCCGGCGCCGCAGCCGAGCCAGCAGTCGGTCACTGTTGCCGTTGATCCCGTCGCCCCCATATCCACAGCAATGCAGCAAGCGATTCCAGACCCGCAGATTGCTGATGACGTAGATGTTATCGAAAAAGAGTGGGTTGATAAGGCTAAAAAAATAGTTACAGCTACCAAGGACAATCCTCACCAACAAGAAAAAGAAGTTAGTAAACTACAGGCAGACTATCTGATGAAGCGCTACAATAAACAAGTAAAAATTTCGGAGTAGGTGGCATGCAAGTAATACTGATACTCGGCAGTCTTCTGGTGGTCGGATCGATTGCAGGATCTGTTGCATACTTTTATTATCGAAAAATTTTGCGTGAGGCAAAAAACTACGAGCGTGGGCTTAAGATGGTTCCACTTTTAATACATTTGCCACCACTGAGCGACGACATTGATGTTGGCGGTCGAGACGCACGAGATGTTACCGAAGAGACGATCTCTAAAGCCCAAGTATTGTATAACATTATCGCAAGTACCGCGCTTCCAAAAGGATTCAAAAGTCGATTTTATGGGCAGCGTCATATTGCGTTTGAAATCATTGCTACCCGAGGGGTCATTAACTACTATGCTGCTGTTCCAGTGGCGCTGGTGCCAGTGGTTGAGCAGGCAATTACGAGTGCCTACCCAAGCGCCCGTCTAGAAGAGGTTGAGGAACATAATTTGTTCAATGAGGCAGGGCGAATAAGTGGCACTATCGGTGGTGAACTTATTCTGAAAAAAAATTATGCTAATCCAATAGCTACGTTTCAAGAGACCAAACGCGACACGATGCAATCAATACTAAATTCGCTTGCTACGCTTACCAAAGAAGATGGTGCGGGTATTCAAATTCTCCTGCGGCCAGCCCAAGATGGTTGGACCAAGAATGCCCTTGCTGTTTCAAGTAAAATAAAAAAAGATAAGGGTAAGAAGAAAGGCTTTGCTGGGCTGAATCTGGTGGGGGTGGGCGAAGCGCTTTGGAAGCCACCGGAGGTTAAAGATGTTAAGCCTGAAGACAAGCAACTTTCGACGCTCGAGCAAGCAACGGTGGATGCAATCGATGAAAAAACGCGTCACCCAGGGTACGAGGTTTTAATACGGATTGTCGCTTCTTCAAATACCTCAGCTCGATCACAGGCCATACTGAGTAATATCGCGGCTTCATTCTCGCTATTTGATGCGCAAGGCCGAAACGGGTTTAAATTTGTGCCTGCAAAAGTGATCGAGAACTTTGTGACTGCATTTATTTTTCGGTTTTTCCCACCAGAGATCAATCAGAATATTTTAAATAGCGTTGAACTTGCCACGGTCTTTCATTTACCGGACCAGAAGAACACTCCTACGTCACAGCTACAACGCCAAGCTTCAAAACAGGTAGATGGCCCAAATAACATACCAGAAAAAGGTTTGCTACTTGGGTACAACG
>CAZNJH010000110.1:0-2079 GCA_964573355.1 uncultured Candidatus Saccharibacteria bacterium
TACCAACAATATGCTCAACCGAATAAACCGAGTTCAATATTCTATGTCTACGTAACCATCGAAGTAGTCATACTTTATTTGACGTCGATCAATGCCCGTTTTTACAAGACCTTCTCCGAGCGTTTCTGAAAAGGTCTGTGAACCGGCACGATATACAGTTCGCTCAAACACATCAGTGACATCATGCAGCAATCGATCCAACGTTAGCCGGGTCTCATCGTATATATGCATGCTTAAGGTTGCGTCGCTTGCTACAGAGTCTTCGAGCGTAGGCATAAACGGTCGTCGCTCTGCCTTGCCGGCATACAGTAGCAGGGCGTTATTGGGTAGATTATTGTGTATGCGATCAAGAATGATACTCCGAAATGTCGTAATGCCAATACCACCGGCAACGAAGAGCTTCTCCCGACCATCATCTTGCCACACAAAGTCTCCGCCCAATTGATCCGCTTCAATAACCGTGCCGACAGGAAGCTGTGTCATACGCTGCTTGTAGGAGCTCGAACCAATATATGTAGTTATGAGCAGCTCATTCTCATACGGCGCCGAAGCAATTGTAAACAACCGATCTTGGTCAACCGGCATAACATCAGGCATGGTTATATTGATATACTGCCCCGATCGCCAAGTAAGCGGTTCAAGAGGTTCAAATAAAAATGATACAACCTCACCTACTTCGGGACGCTTCTGTATTAGCCTGAGTTTCATAGTTTCTAGTATATAGCACACTCTGGCCATGTGTTACTCACAGGATCCGTATTGACAGTATTTATATTAGTGACTAATATATTTAGTGACTTATGCATAAAGCACGAACCCAATTACTGGAAGACATCCTGAGTCGCATGAGCGAATTATACCGAAGCTTTGCAACTAATCGTGATGGATTTTTAGCAACCTTTCAGTTAAGTCGAGCTCAGCTAGAACTACTCCTCTCGCTCAAACATGGACCGCAAAACACGGGGATGCTGGCAAAAAAATTTAACGTGAGCTCTTCCGCTATATCACAGCTCGTTGATCAACTCGAAGAAAAAAAGCTAGTTAACCGCTCGAGCGATCCATCCGATAGGCGAGTAAGACTTGTTCAACTCGCACCTGCTGCGTCGCAACGATTTGCAAAATTTCGGCGTGAATTCATTGGCCACCTGAATACACGGTTTGAAGATGTCAGTACCGCAGAGTTTGAACAGTTACTGAGCATACTAACAAAAATTACGAATAACATAGGAGTGTAGGTTATGGAAAAATTAAAAGCGTCACTAAGATCACACGGCATTAGAAAATGGCTACCATTGATTGTTTTAAGCAGTGCAGTAATGATTATCATTATTGATACTACTGTACTCAACGTTTCAATTAGAAATATGCTCGGCGACCTTAATACCACTGTACAGAATATTCAATGGGTTATTTCTGCCTATTCACTCACACTGGCAGCCCTAACTGTAACCGGTGGACGACTTGGTGATTTATTTGGCAGGAAACGTATGTTCATTGTTGGCGCAATCCTCTTTGCGCTCGGTTCGCTGGTGACGTCAATTGCTCCGAATATTACTTGGGTAATTATTGGAAATGCTATCATCGAAGGCATCGGCGCAGCACTTATGATGCCGGCCACCGCTTCCCTCCTCGTGAATGAATATCAGGGTAAAGATCGTGCACTTGCATTTGCAATCTGGGGAGCTGTTTCTGCCAGTGCTGCAGCATTTGGCCCGATACTCGGTGGTTGGCTTACCACCCACTACTCATGGCGATGGGCATTCCGCATTAATCTTGCCGTTGTCGCACTATTATTGCTTGGAGCCAGGTTTTTACATGAAGCACGTGATAAAGTTGAAAAAATAGAGCTTGATGGGATTGGTATTCTACTTAGCTCCACGGCGTTGACCAGCATTGTATATGGCTTGATCGAATCAAGTACGTATGGATGGTGGTTGGCAAAAGCACCATTTGCGCTATTTGGAAATTCGTTTGCGCCGTTTGGTCTTTCAGTTGCGCCAGTTGCCATTATATTGGGTGCCATTTTATTAGCCAGTTTTGCATGGTTTGATTACTTTAAATATCTAATTGGGGATAAAG
>CAZNJH010000111.1:0-2065 GCA_964573355.1 uncultured Candidatus Saccharibacteria bacterium
GTCTTTGATGTCATGGCCTTCAACTAATGTTGTTATAGCCTGTTTAGAATATTCTTCGATTGTCATGCTTTACTACTCCCTTATAGTTTTTATGATACCGTGTTTAATTTCAACGATTCGTGAAGCCCTATTGCCACTTAGGTCACCGCCATCAACATAAAAATCGACGTTTTCGCGAAACACCGCCAGAGCATCTTGTATGGTTGCGGCTGGCGAATGGCCGGCTATATTTGCACTTGTTGTGGCAAACGGACCGGTTCGACGCAATACGTCCTGAAGTACTGTGGAATCTGGCACACGAAATGGTAACGAGTTTTTACCACGGTGTGCGTACGATAGCACCGAACCCAGTTCAAGTATTACACTTGTTGGGCCAGGCCAATATACTTCGGCCGCTAGTAAATCACGTGCGTTTACCATGTGATCAATTTGTTCGGCCTCTGCAATCATAATAGTCCCGACTGGTTTTGTGAGATCACGATTTTTAAGGTCATAAATTTTCTCAACTGCACTCTGATTTGAAAGCTGACACACAATACCATACAGTGTGTCAGTAGGAATTATTCCAACTGCACCGCGCTGCAGCATGGTCACGACTTCATTTGTATATGACTGGAAAATTTTCATACCTTTGATAGTATCAGATCCAGCCGCCTGCCCAAAAGCATATCCAGTTTGCTATACTGGCATATGATGAACAACGACGCAATATTTGACGCGCTCCAAAGCTGGGCACTTGATCATGGCTGGAAGATCATTCTGATACTTCTTGTAGCCAGTATTGTTCGCCGCTTTGGGGAAGCCTTTTTAGGAAAACTGATTCAACGTAGTGTGCAACATTCAGAACGCTTTGAAAATGATCGTGACCGCAAGCTACGAGCTGACACACTTGTCAGCCTGATCGGTTCAGTTATGAAAGTCCTCAGCTGGCTTGTTATCGCATTACTGGTATTGTCGGAACTTGGCGTATTGAAGGTTATAGCACCAATTCTAGCTGGGGCGCTTGCGGTTGGTGGTGTCCTCAGCCTCCTACTGGGGTTTGGTATTCAAACATTTGTAAAAGATTTCATTAGCGGCATTTTTATTGTAGTCGAGAATCAGTACCGGGTAGGTGATGTCGTTTCGCTGACCGCCACAGGAGGTGATGTTATAGGTACGGTTATTCGCATTACACTGAGGACAACAGTACTTCGGGACAACGATGGCGCTATTCACTTTATTCCAAATGGAAACATCAACCGCGCAGCAAACCAAACGCTTGATTATGCAAAAGTGAATGTTGAACTGACATTGCCGCTGAATGCCAACTTTGATAAAGCCGAGCGTGAAATTGCAGCACTTGGACTAACCATGGGGCATGAGGAGCTCTGGCAACGATCGATCGTACAGGCCCCGTATTACCATGGGGTGCAAACGTTTGATAATGACCACGTGACGGTTGAAGTACGTGCTAAAACAGTGCCCGCAGAACAGTGGCGTGTTTCATCTGAATTACAGAAACGACTTGCGAAATTAGTGAGCGATCATGATTTTTTTGTAGCCAAGAAACAAAAGACTCCAACAAAATCTAAATAAATCAGTCACTTTTCACTATTACCGCTGACACGCTTAGAATGAAGGTTGCTCAGGAGGTGCAAGCTGTAGTGCCTGATCGGTTAAATCTTCAGGATTAAACTTATTGAGGCTTCCGAGTGCTTTAAGCTCTTCTTCAAGATACTGAAGTTTACGCTTCGTGGACGGCGCATCGACAGGACTAGTAGTGTCCGCTGCGTCGTCTTCTATCGTCAGCGCCTGGTTGCGTGAGGCCGATCCCCCACGTTCAATATCGTATTTACGATTTGGGCTTTTCCAATATAAAAAATATGCAATCCCAACAATAAAACAAGCGGCAGTAATCGCAATACCAAGCGCACCGAATAAACCGATGTCCCGTGGCTGCCATCGACGCACCGGGTATATCTCGGATGTGTCTTCACTCACGACTGCGTCCCACC
Organism: uncultured Candidatus Saccharibacteria bacterium; assembly: GCA_964573355.1. GTDB lineage: Bacteria > Patescibacteriota > Saccharimonadia > Saccharimonadales > UBA7683 > UBA7683. The sequence goes on from CAZNJH010000111.1 coordinate 1,995, forward strand.
TTGACCACTGGCAAGCAGCTGCTGATACAGGCTATCAAGATCTGACTTCAAATTTGGGCTGAGAACACTTT
>CAZNJH010000112.1:0-2054 GCA_964573355.1 uncultured Candidatus Saccharibacteria bacterium
CGGCTGGTAACTGCGTACATTTTCAAGCAATATTTTTTCTTCATTTTTTTCAAAATTAAATCGGTACAGCGTGCCCTCACGGAGGCCATAGACAGCAGCAGTATCTTCGCCAGCGTAGTGGGGGTCGGTAAGTGATTTATCTCCGTACCGTGAGCTGATATTTTGAGCTGCTTCCGGCCTGGTTACATCAAGACTGATCAGCTCAATTCGCCCACTTGGCAATGTCTGCTCAAGCAACACGTGCTTATTATCAAGCGCCCACTCAACCGCACGAAACACACCGGTTTGACCATTTTCTTGCTTAACTGATCCAGGAAGTGCAAGTGTCTCGCGCTTTGGGGCATTCCCTTTTAGTTCAATAAGCTCGAGGCTTGGCTGCTGGGTCGTTTGGAGTACAACAAATTTACGATCGTTCGACTGCGTCACGAGCAGTGGGGCGGTCAGTTGAAACTGCACAGTACTTTTAAGGGTTTGTGGAATAAGGAGCGGGTAGTTTACTTCACGAACACCCGAGGCGGTAATCGACACGTTCTTCTTCCACTCACGGTATCCGGTACGTTGTAAACTAAGGTCGTACTTTCCGGCTGAAAGTACGAATCTGCCTGGTGCGGCATTGTCTTTAACGGCGCCATTAATCGAAATTGTGGCTGCCTCTGGTTCATTGTCAACTAACAGTAGTCCCGTACGTACCACGTGGCCGCTAATGCCGTCGAAGCGGTAGCCAAGTGCTACATATAGAAGCACGATAGTGGTAACGGTACTGAGAATCAAAACTGCAGAGTAAGCCGCAATCCTGAGTGCAATAGTGCGCTTTGGTCGAGTATTAATTCGGTGCATCAATCTCTATCATACCACTTGCGTTCGCGATCCAGAGCGCGTACTATTTAAATATCCAAACAAAAGCGCAATGGCGGGTATAAAGAGGGATATGAAATCACACAACACTATTGAAATTAACGGTCGTCTCTACGACGCCCACACTGGTCAGCCGCTCAATGCCACGACTCACAAACAAACAGCCGTTAAAAAATCATCCGTGCCTAAATCAGTCGACGGATTTCATGCTGCCAAAAAAACAGTTACCCCTGCTAAAAAACCAAAAACAACAATCGCTGTTACAAGCAGCCCTCAGACGTCAGCAAAGACACCCACCGCCACACCTGTATCACCACGCCCCACACGAGCTCCCGCGCCTTCTTTAAAGCTCAAGCCAAAACACTCCACAACGCTTCACCGACAGGCAGTTAAGAAGCCTACGCTCACACAGACCCAGACCCAAAACGCACCTGCTGGGAGCGAGAAAAAAGCGCCAAAGCTTCAGGTGCCAAAACATGCAACTGCCAGACTTGAACGCGCCCAACACATCGAAAAAAGTGCTGCGATCAGTCATTTTACCCATCGGGCGCAACCAAGCAAACCCGCACGTGTTACGGCTCAAGCACCAGTACGCACATCCGGGGTATCGAACGTCAAACCGGCTGAAGCGCCCACACCAAAAAGCACCAAAGAACAGCTTATTACGCGTGCAATTTCGCAAGCGGTCGCACAGCACCACACCGAAGCAACCCATGAGACCACACACAAAAAGAAGCCTCGTGCGCACTTTATGCGCTACGCCTCAAGCGCCGCACTTGTTTTGGTGTTGGGCGCATACGTTGCCTACTTAAATGTTCCGAGCATTTCTATGAAGGTTGCTGCCCACCGAGCTGGATTTGCAGCGGCATTTCCTGGCTACAAACCAGCAGGCTACAGCTTAAGTGGCCCCATTGCATACAGCCCTGGACAGGTAACCATTAATTTTGGTTCGAATACCGACAGTCGGCGATTTTCTCTCAAGCAACAACCCACCACCTGGGACTCAACAGCGCTGCTTGAAAATTACGTGACGAAACAGACACCAAACTACTTAACCTACCAAGACCGCGGTCTGACCATTTACATTTTTAATGGCAGTAGTGCAGCATGGGTAAATGGTGGCAAGCTCTATAAGCTTGAGGGACAAAATTCACAACTCGACACCGATCAGCTCCTCAAGCTCGCGACCAGTGTATAGT
>CAZNJH010000113.1:0-2047 GCA_964573355.1 uncultured Candidatus Saccharibacteria bacterium
AGCTTCCGCAAGGCTCATACCGGTCGCTACACTTAGACCATGCGTACTCATACCATAGAGTATGCCAAAATTTATTACCTTGGCATGCCGACGTTGGTCCGGGGTTACTTCATGGGGTTTGAGCCCGTACACCTGCGCCGCGGTTGCAGTATGAATATCAACATCTTCGTTAAACAGTTCTATTAATTCAGTATCCCCAGCAAGCGCAGCTGCTAACCTAAGTTCAAATTGGCTATAATCTGCACTCACCAACATATTTCCTTCCCCAGCCACAAACGCTTCACGTATTTTTTTGCCAATTTCAGTCCGTACAGGAATATTTTGTAGATTAGGCTCTGCCGAAGAAAGCCGTCCTGTTTGTGCAATTGTAAGCCGAAAATCAGTATGAAGCCGCGAATGCTTATCTACCAACTTTGGCAGCGCATCAACATAGGTTGATTTAAGTTTTGTATATTCCCGGTACTGCGTAATCAAATTAATGATTGGGTTTGACCACCGGAGCTTGTCAAGCTCATTTGCTGCCGTTGAATACCCGGTCTTACCTTTTTTAATCCCTGCCGTTGGGAGTTTTAAGTCTTCAAACAACACCTTGGCAAGCTGCGAAGGCGAACCAATATTAAATTCTTGGTTAGCATGACCATAAATCTCCTGTTCGATGTCAGAAATAATACCTTCGAATTCTTCACTCATTTTAAGTAAATACGCGCAATCAAGTTGGATACCGACCATCTCCATGCGTGCCAAAACTGGGATAATCGGCCACTCAACCGTTTCAGCAAGCTTTATTAAACCGGTCAATTCACTCATTTGCTCACTCTGCAGGACCGTAAGTCGTTCAATAACCGCAGTAATGGTTGCTGCCTTAGTGATCAGCTCCTCTGGGCTTAGATTGTCCAGCTCGGTTTCAATTCCAAGATCGCGGGCCGCCATGTCGCTCAAACTTGTTTCCCGCTGCAAGCTATTAATTAAAAAACCACCTATTAGGGTATCGTGTGCAACTTCAGGCAACTCCTGCGGCGTAGCTACAAGCAGCATTTTTAGTGCATGCTTAAGATCGTGGCCAACTACAGACTTTGGGCGAAAAAATTTGAGTGCTTTTGGAAGATGCTCCCCCAGACTGATTGCATCTATCACCAATACTGTTTTTTCAAGCGCACAGATAAAAAGCTGTGGCTTGCTACCGAGTGCATCCGCTGAGCGACCATATAAAATTACTTCCTTTTTATCTGTAAATACACTCAGTTTTTGTGCCGCTTCTAAGGTCGTGATGATTTCAACATTCCCGAGTGCGAGATCAGAATATCCGTTTTTAGTCTGCTCTTCTTCGCCACCATCATGGTTTTGCATATGCTCGGGTAAGTTACGGAGCAAGGTACGAAACTCGAGTTTCTTTAAAACGTTTTTAAGTTGTGCTGTGTCTAGATCTTGTACATCCATATCGTCAAGATCAAGCTCAATAGGTGCGTCATCATAAAGCTCGGCTATTTCTTTGCTCATATACGCCGATTTGCGACCGGCTTCAAGTTTTTTAGCAATAGTTGGTTTGATGTGGTCAAGATTTTCGTAAATTTTCGCTAATGTGCCATACTGCCTCAAAAGTTCAGAGGCTGTCTTTTCGCCGATTCCTGGGACGCCGGGAATATTATCAGAGCTGTCACCTTTGAGGCTTTTGAGGTCTAAAAACTGATCTTTTTTAATGCCGTACTTCGCTTCGAAGGCAGCAACATCAAAACGCTCAATGTTTGAAAATCCCTTTTTTAACGCGTATACGTGCGTGTGTTCGCTCACGCTTTGAAGACTATCGAGGTCTGAGGTAATTAGCATCGTTTCGAGGCCAGCCGCTTCGGCCTTAATGGCAAGTGTATGCATAATATCATCGGCTTCATAGTCATCAAATTCGTACAGTGGCCAACTAAAAGCATCAAGCAATTCAAATAGCAGTGGCATTTGCTTATAGAAGTCTTCTGGTGCGGCTTTCCGACCAGCTTTGTACTGAGGATGAACCGCGAGACGTCGCCGAATATTTGTTTTAGGTTTATCCCACGCG
>CAZNJH010000114.1:0-1993 GCA_964573355.1 uncultured Candidatus Saccharibacteria bacterium
GAGATGTACACCCCAAACTACTGGTTGGTATGGCTTGGATTTTGCGATCCTGCAAAAACCGACAACGTACATTAGTACTACCTGCTGAAACATTCAGAACGTGCATGGAAAATCTGGAGCTTGAACTTCAAGCGGAGCCACCGATGATCGGTGGCCTGAGAACCTCCCACCACCTCAGTCGAGCAATGGATGTCGATTACGTAAAATCTTTACTTGCAGACACCCCGCCCGACATCGAACCTTCTATGTAATAATGCCACCGCCGAGACAGATATCGTTATAGTAGAGTACCGCAGATTGGCCTGGTGCGAGTGCGCGAGTTTCATCTTTAAGAGTAATTTCGCACCCATCATCTTTTAGCATAATGCTTTCAACTTCCATAAGCGCACCCCGGTGGCGCGTACGCACAAAAAGATCAACCACCGACTGGCTAAAGTCAGGTACTTCATTAATCCAATGTACATCTGTTATTTGAAATGTTTTGCGCCACAAGTCCGGATCATTTAAATCAGTACTGACATACACTTCATTTTTTGCCATATCTTTACCCACGACATAATAGGGCATGCCGCCGCCCAAATTAAGTCCATGTCGTTGGCCAATCGTGTAGTACAATGCACCATCATGCTCACCGAGAATTGTTTTCGATGATTTTTCGACGATTGCACCTGGCTGAATGGTTACAAAATGCTTCAAAAATTCCTTGATACCGATCTCTCCAACAAAGCAAATCCCGACCGAATCCTTCTTCTGCGCAGTAATTAAACCAAGCGCCGCAGCTTTTTTACGTACTTCAAGCTTTGTCATTTCACCCAGCGGGAACAAAGTTCTCGCCAATGCTTCGTTTGTTACTCTATATAAAAAATAAGTTTGGTCTTTATTGCGATCTACCGCAGTACAAAGTTGGCGGGTAGCTACTGATAACTGGTTCTTTGAAATCCGATCTACAGACGCCGCACCGTGCTTGTTATTTGAGTATGGAGAATCAGCATTTTCAGCAGGAACAATTCTTGCGTAATGGCCAGTGGCAATTAAATCAGCACCATCTTCAAGAGCGGTTTCTAAAAAGAGCTTAAATTTGACCTCTTGGTTGCACATAATATCAGGGTTTGGCGTACGCCCAGCTTGATATTCGGCAATCATGTAGTCAACAACTTTGTGCCGATACTGATCTTGGAAGTCATAAATTTTAAAGGGTATGCCCAGCTGCACAGCAACTCGTTTGGCATCCGCCAGGTCTTCGCGCCACGGACACTTAAAACCCGGAAGATCTTGTGCCCAGTTTTTCATAAACACACCTGTCACATCATATCCAGCGGCCACGAGCAGTGCAGCTGTTACCGAACTATCCACTCCGCCACTCATACCAACAAATACTTTTTTCATGATTTTACCTGAGAGAATAGTAGCTTGGCAGGTTCGGTTAGGGAAATCCACCATCCATAAGGGTTCAGGAACCAATTTCTTCTTCCCCAGTATTTATCCTTTGCTGGCGCATTAATAAATTCTGTATTTGCAGGATAGGCTTTTTTAAATTCTTGATAGACGCGTCGTTGGTGATAGTCACTAGTCACCAAAATAATTTTTTTGTACTGCGCAGCCAATACCTGCGTGCTCTTGGCGTTCTCTTTTGTGTCTCGGGAGGTCTCTTCAAGTGATATTACTTCTGTTGGGACACCACGAGCAGCCGCAATCACCATCATGGCTTTGGCATTACTGATACTCGCCTGATCTTTCGCAGCACCTGAAAATATCAGCTTAGGCGCATACCCCTTTTCGTATAAATCAATGCCATGGAGCGTGCGACCCTTGGTATCGCCGCCACTTACGACAATAATTGCATCCGCTTTTTTTAACGGGTCTTGTATGGGCAAATACAGACTTATGGCCACTGCATAAGCTACCAGTACAACCACTATTAATAGCAGAGAGATACCCAATTTTTTCATTCAATACCAGTATACTGCATATGATTTTTTATACTCTCAATAAG
>CAZNJH010000115.1:0-1966 GCA_964573355.1 uncultured Candidatus Saccharibacteria bacterium
GTGTACAGTTGCAACTTTTGGCGGGGTAGCCAAAGTGCAAACCAGGCACAAACGTCGACACGGGCACGTAGCTCAGTTGGCTAGAGCGCTTCCTTGACGTGGAAGAGGTCGGGGATTCGAGTTCCTCCGTGCCCACCATGCAACCAGTATTGTGAACCCGGATATATTATGAAAAAAATTGCTTGCTTTGACTTAGACGGTGTTAGTATGCGTGAACATGACCCGTTCAGTGTGCGGCTTATCCAAACGCAAGGTGAGGATATCACCCCGGCTGTAAATGAATTCTTTACCAACGAATTTGGTGCAGTGATGGTGGGGAGAAGAGGCTTGGCAGAAAGTATTGAGCCATATCTTGAGAGGTTTCATTGGGAGGGTGGTGTAAAAAGTCTATTAGATTTTTGGTTTGAGGGCGAGAAAGACACTGATCAAAGCGTTTTAGAGATTATTAAAAACGTTCGACAAAAAGGTATTCCAACGTATCTTGTAACAGATAATCCGCGCGAGAGAGTATTGGCGTACTGGGGTAATTTTCTTGGAGCGCATTTTGTAGGTCGATATGTATCGGGTGAAACAGGCCTAAAAAAGAACTCGGCAGCGTTATGGGATGTTATTGCGGATGATACGGGCACTACGAAGGCGGATATATTCTTTGTAGATGATGACCAAGAGAATGTTGATGTTGCTGTCTCTGCCGGTGTCTCTGCAGTTTTTTTCTCAAGTGCAGATGATCTTACGCAGCAACTTGATAACTTTTTGTTACGATAAGATTTTTGGAGATAGCGGTCGCAATCTATCGTCATATTAGATCTGTTATGCTACAATACCTCGTAAGTAACGATATGGTGTAACGAGCCATGGAGCTTCGGGAGCATGATCAGATTACCCGTTATCAAAAGCTGATAAGAGAAAATGCTAAGGTGGAACCGTCTAGAATAAATCTGGACCCGAGGCGCGCTTACAGATGTATAATCATCTTACGGCGTGTTTTTTAATATGTAAGGCCAGAAAGGGAGATGTATGGCAGACCGAGAGAAAGACCAACTTCATGCAATGCGCCATAGTTTAGCGCATATAATGGCGGCTGCCGTAACAACACTGTGGCCAGAGGCAAGACTGGGTGTGGGTCCAGTGGTGGAAAATGGATTTTATTATGATATTGATATTCCGAATGTGACTATCTCAACCGATGATTTCAAAAAAATTGAAGAACAAATGCGCAAAGTTATTAATGCCAGGCAACCGTTTGAGCGATCGGAAAGACCGATTGATGAAGCGCTGATGTGGGCAGAATCTGCCAAGCAGCCATACAAAGTCGAGCTGCTGAATGATCTCAAACGAGCTGGCACAACTGTGGCAAACGATCTTGATGCTGACGAGTTCGGCACTTTTACTGAAGGTGATGCGGCAGTTGAGAGCGTATCATTTTATACGAATGGTGAATTTACCGATCTCTGCAGAGGGCCACATGTTGAGAACACCGGCAAGGTAGGCGTATTTAAGCTCATGCGGGTGGCCGGTGCTTATTGGCGCGGCAAAGAAGGCAACCCGCAGATGCAGCGGCTGTATGGTGTGGCGTTTGAAACTAAAGAAGCACTTCATGAATACCTACAGATGCTTGAAGAAGCTAAAAAACGTGATCATCGAAAGCTTGGTAAAGCCCTCGACTTATTCGTATTTTCAGATCTTGTGGGCGCAGGGCTCCCAATGTTTACGCCGCGGGGTACGATCTTGCGTGAAGAGCTTGCTAATTACTCTAATGAACTCCGTCAAAAACGAGGATTTGAAAAAGTTTGGGTACCACATATAACTAAGCATGAGTTATACGAAAAATCTGGTCACTGGGCAAAGTTTGGCGACGAACTATTTCTTGTTAAAAGTCAGGAAACATCAGATCAACTGGTGATGAAGCCAATGAACTGCCCTCATCACACAAGAATTTACGAATCACAGCCAAGGAGCTACCGGG
>CAZNJH010000116.1:0-1918 GCA_964573355.1 uncultured Candidatus Saccharibacteria bacterium
AAGGTGTTTTCTAAAATTTCTTCCACCTGATCTGCTTCATCAACAGTTGTATTCATAATTCGCTCAATCGCCATCAGTTCGTCTCCTTTATCCAACAGCCGCCTGCCCTACGCCTGAAGCGCAGATTTGGGTACCACATGTTCATCTCGCCCCTTTTAGGGCAATCTTTATACGGTCCTCGGTTGACAGTAGCGGGTCAATACCCTGTAGTGCAAGTGCGGCGTCGCCTTCTGTGTAACCAAGAGATACGAGTGCCTGCAGTGCTTCATCCTGGGAATTAACTCCGGCCCGCTTAATCAAGCTCTCAGCTGCATCGCCAACTGGAGTTCCCATTTTATCACGTAGTTCAACGATAATCTGTTCGGCCGCGCGCTTACCGACTCCTTTGGCAGTTTGCAGCAACTTTACATCACCTTCAGCTATTGCCACTCGCAGTGCAGTCAGCGGACCAACATTTAATACTGATAGTGCCACTTTTGGCCCCACGTTTTTTACACTTAGTAGTCGTTCAAATAGATCTTTGGTATCTCGAGAAATAAACCCATACAAATCATGCGCATCTTCTTTAATATGCTCGTGTATATAAAGTGCCGCCTCTGTATTAAGTGCCAGAGCGTCAAAATCAGCCGAAGGCACCAGCACACCATAACCAACGCCGCCGCACTCAAGCACTACCCCACCATCTTTTTCACTCACACGACCACGCAACGTTGCTATCATGGTTTAAGTATACCATCGACAAATCGACAGGTTGTATTGATGTATTTTATTCTTTGGAAGTACTCGCTGTTAGCGAAGCCGTAAGTTTTTTGTGGACTTCTTGGGAGTTCACGCGAGCGTGTGCAAGAATCATGCGGATATTCATTAATACGACGATGGGGTTTAACATATTAGCCAGCAATCATCAGCAAGGCAGATGCGGCAATTTCTTGTAACACCTTTTTGCGATGTTGGCGCTCCTTATTTTTAATAAACGTATTGAGGTATTTTTGAAACTCTTTACTATTTGGGGCACTTTTAAGTTGTTCGGGCATACTGCTCGTTCCTTTCGATGTTTGTTTTATGTGATTACTTTTACATAATAGCAAAAAAGCTTATGTTTGTCAATGCTTTATATGTATTATGTTTATAATGTCAATTATATTCTTTAGTATGTGTCACGACATGCCTTACAATAATATGATGGACTCGTTACCTACTCGTGCAAAAAAATTACGCTTCAAGAGGTTGCTGCACATTGGCATACTTGCGTTTGCGCTCATTGCGGGCATGTATACCCTCGACCTTAATCAATCATCCCAGTTCGGTCAAACGGTTGAGCAAGAGGCTCAAAATCCGACAGCAATTGTTGAGAGCACAGCAACTGTTGCCTACAGCAGCGCGAGTGAAGGACTCCAGGCCCTCACCGTAAAAGGGCGGTCACCGAAAACTGGTTATAGCCGCTCACAATTTGGCGACGGCTGGTCAGGAACAACCAATTGCAACACAAGAAACCAAATTTTAGTACGAGATTTAAAAGACACCCAACGTGGTGAAGGCTGCATAGTGCTCGCTGGAACACTCAATGATCCATACACCGGGCGAGTGATTGCCTTCACTCGCGGCGAAAGAACGAGTGACATCGTACAAATCGACCACATTGTTGCGCTTTCAGACGCCTGGCAAAAGGGTGCGCAGCAACTTGTTCCACAATTACGCCGCCAGCTTGCCAATGATCCGCTTAATTTACTCGCTGTTGATGGCAAAGCCAACCAGAACAAAAGTGATGGCGATGCCGCAACGTGGTTGCCGCCAAATAAAGCGTTTCGCTGTGATTATATTGCTCGACAAATCAGTGTGAAGCTAAAGTATTCGCTCTGGGTTACCGTAGCAGAAAAAACTGCCATGCAAACCATTCTTGAGTCGTGTCCTACTCAGC
>CAZNJH010000117.1:0-1892 GCA_964573355.1 uncultured Candidatus Saccharibacteria bacterium
CTTCAGGGCTGAGTTACTCAGGCTTGATGAACTTTAAAAATTTGGTACCGAAGTGTAAGTTTTTAAAGTTTATCAATCTATATTAATTTTCGAGAAATCGGAGGAAAGGAAGGCTTATGAAGAAATTTATGAACTTTCTGAAACGCCACAGCAATAAGATTACAGCTATTGTTGTAACTGTTTCTGTGGTAGGTCTCGCTGGAGCCGCAATTGCCGGTTTCGGACCCGACCGACCAACCAAGGCCTACTACGACAATGTACCTGGCTTTGATTACGTTACGTTTAACTCATTTACTGGTGTTCCAAACATTGGTGATGAGCGCAACTTCCTCACTGGCAAAATCGCTGGTGCAGATGGTGGATTCTATGATCCAATGACAAAACTTCGTGCTAACGATGAAGTTTTAATGCGTGTCTACATCCACAACAACGCTGACCCAAGCTTAAATGCAAGTGGTCAAGGTGTCGCTAAAAACACCAAAGTACGAGTTGAGTTACCAAACGCACAAACTGTAGCTCAAAACCAAAGTGCGAAAGCGTTTATTTCAGCTGACAATGCTCAGCCTCAAGAAATTTACGATACATTGGACATGAAAGCTGAAGACAACAGCGCGTTTGCTGTTCAATACGTTCCTGGTTCAGCAACCGTGACAAGCAACGAAGGCACTCAAGCAGTCAGCGATGACATTATTGCTGGCGGAGTAAATTTTGGTGATGAGAATGGTTGTTTTGAGTATGTGAAGCTTGTTACCTTTAAGGTAAAGGTTAATGCTCCGAACTACACCCTTGAAAAAACAGTGCGTCCTGATGGCTCTACTTCAGTCAATGACTGGAAAGAAAGCATGAAAGTTCAGCCCGGCTCTACTGTTGAGTGGCGCCTAAACTTCAAGAACACAGGCTCAATCCAACTTAAGGACATCAAGCTTGTTGACAACTTACCAGCCAAAGCGACTGCTGTACCTGGTAGTGTCAAGCTTTATGACACCAACTTCCCTACGGGTTATCAGTATCCTGATAGCGCAATTCAAGCTAACGGCCGACAAATTAATGTCAACGTAGGTAACTACAACCCTGGCGTGCGAGCAATCTTAACGTTTAAAACCAAGATTGCAGCTGCTACCGAACTTGAATGTGGCTTGAACACACTGAAAAATGTTGCATATGCTACCCCTACTAACGGCTACGGCACCATCACTGATGATGCAACCGTAACAGTAGACGGCAAAGAATGTCAGCCGGACCAACCTAACTTCGAAATCGTTAAAGATGTTCGGAAAAAAGGTGATACAACCTGGCAGCAAGATGTAACCGTTGAATATGGCGATACAGTTGAATACCGTATCGTTGTAAAGAACACTGGTGACACTGACCTTAAAAAGGTTGTCGTAAAAGACAAACGACCAACAGGCGTGGACTATGTTACTGGTAGCCTCAAAGTTAACGGACAAGCCCCTAATGGCGACCTCTTCAGCAATGGTGTTACTATTGCTGAAATCAAAAAGGGCGCACAGGCAGAAGTTACATTTGATGCAAAGGTAACAAAAGGTAAAGCTGATACATGTGAAGTGAAGAAATTCCGAAACATTGCCAGCGCAAAACCTGAAGGTCTTACCGAAAAAGAAGATGATGCTAACGTTACTACCAAATGTAATGTTACTGCTAAATACGAATGTAAGGCGGTAAACGTTGTGGCTCTTGGTAATAACAACTACCGCATTAGCGTGGCTGTTACCACAGAGGGTGGTGTAACTGTTAACAAATACATCTACAATTACGGTGACGGCTCTACTGAGTTCAACACAGATAAAAATGCTGTTGACCACCAGTACAGCAAACCTGGCGAGTACAACATCGCTGTTCGTGTCCTCTTCAACGTGGGCAATGAACAAAAA
>CAZNJH010000118.1:0-1846 GCA_964573355.1 uncultured Candidatus Saccharibacteria bacterium
ACACTGATGTAATAAATCAGCAGCCCGCTAGCAGTACTTTTAATATCTATCTTGACATAACTTACCGACTAGGGGCTATATACTTCGTCCTGTTCTTGCTCCTAGTATTCACTTATGTCAACGGGGAAATGCGAAACTATCCGAGTTTTGTTGTGATATTAGTGTATGGCACACTGGAAACTACATTGTTTAGCGGCTCGTATATAGGACTTCTGATGCTTGTAATTATGGTACCTATGGCCCTGAATTCAAACGATACCAGATCGTTGCAGCGAGTGGGTCAAACTAAGTGGAAAATGAAAGCGGAGCAACTGTAATGAAAGGTTCATTTTTTCACGATACCGTACTACTGAAAGACAGTAAGGGAAATTATTACACGTCAAATGGTCTTGGTAGTAGTGTACTTAAAACTTACCTAGAGGAACTTGATGAGTTAACTGTAGTTTGCCGCGAAGAGAAAATGAATGCGCACACTACTAAGACCAGCCTTACTAAATCGAATACGCCACATGTTGCATTTGAATGTATAGATAGACTGAGCATAAAAGGGTTATTCTTTGGAAATGACAGGGCAAAAATACGTAGAGCTGTTGAAAACAGCGACATATCTATAATACGGATGCCCAGCATAATTGGTATAGTTGCCTGCCTTGAAGCGAAGAGGCAAGATAAACCATATGTGGTTGAGGTGGTGGCATGCACATGGGACAACCTATGGAACTATGGGAAGTTATTATACAAAGTTGCCGCACCCATACTATATCTTGTGAACAGAATGCTTATTCGACGAGCACCCAGTGTCATTTATGTGTCGACCAGATTTCTGCAAAATAGATACGCGACCTTAGGTCAATCTCTCGCTTGTTCGGATGTGCAAATTCCCCAACTCAAGGCTCAGGATTTAGCCGAACGACTAAAAAAGATACATACCCACGGTCCAGCTGCGCCGTATATAATTGGAACGGTCGCAAACGTAGACATGCAATTCAAAGGACAAATGTACGTGATTAAGGCAATTGCAAAGCTAAACAGAGACGGACTCAACGTAGAGTATCATTTAGCAGGCGCCGGTGACTCTAGTCGACTGAAGGCAGTTGCAGAAAAATTCAAAGTTTCAGATAAAGTCCGCTTCATTGGCCCATTAAACCATGGGGCTGTATTTAGTTTTATGAAGAGCCTAGATATCTACGTCCAGCCGAGCCTTGCTGAATCGCATGGTCGTGTAATTGTAGAGGCTTTTAGTGTCGCTTGCCCAGTGATCGGATCAAACGCAGGCGGTATACCCGAACTAGTGGACAGTAAGTTCGTCTTTTCAAAGAAAAACTCTGCTGATATAGCAAAAAAGATTACCGAGATTGCAAATTCCAAGAGCCTGGAAGAACAAGCCAGAATCAACTTCCAGAAAGCAAGTATGTTCGAAAAAAAATATCTTACTCAAATACGATCATCATTTTTATCAAAATGCGTATCGGGAGCGGGTGATGAGTAGTGAAATGCCGCTGATTAGTGTAATTATTCCGGTATTCAATGTTCAGCAATACTTAACTAGCTGCCTTGACTCGGTTCTAGCGCAATATTATAAAAATCTAGAGGTAATTTTAGTTGACGATGGATCAACTGACAAAAGCAGTGCGCTATGCACTGATTACGAAGCAAGAGATAGTAGAGTCAGAGTATTGCGCAGAAATAACTCTGGCGCATCAGCATCAAGAAATGCTGCACTAGACACAGCAAAAGGTGAATATATTTTGTTCGTTGACAGTGATGATGTAATTGATAAGCGCCTGGTTAAAGTACTCTACCAGTCTATTGTAGAAACTAAATCAGACATATCAATGTGCGGTAT
>CAZNJH010000119.1:0-1833 GCA_964573355.1 uncultured Candidatus Saccharibacteria bacterium
GGCTTGTTCTACGTGCCACTTTTTTAATGAGCTATGCGCGCTTTGAAGCCAAGCCAGATTTTCGTGACTAAAATGGATCATCTTCTCGCTAATATCAGTGCCATATACTGGGTGTCCTATCAAAAGTGCCTCCTGGAGGACGACACCTGTGCCGCAAAACGGGTCAAGTATGGTTGCACCCTGAGCCGGTGCCCCTAGGTTGATCATAATCTGCGCTAGTTTTGGTGGCAGCATACCCACAAATGCGTCGCGTTTTGGCCTACCATGATCTCGTGCGGCATAGGCGTCAATATCTTGGACGGTAGTGGTTTGGGCGAGAAGTGTGTTCGAGCCATCTTTTATAAGTAGAAGCTCCCACCCAAGGGGACCGGTTAGTTTGTTGTAGAGTACTTGAGCGGTTTCGAGTGCCTCCGATTTGTTTTCAATAATTCGAACGCTGCGCCCAGATTTTTTAATGCGTTTTTTTAATTCCAGCATTTGTTTAAGGAGCCAATTCTTTTGCGCCTTATAGCCGTAGGCACTGACGCCAAATTGCAATTTACCTTCAGGTAAATACTGAAGGTGCTCGACAATATTTTCGCGAAGATACACAAATGCACCGGCGAGATCGGTGTTATCGAGCTGTGCCAGCACACGAGCACTTTTGATTGTCCCGCCAAGTTGACGTTGGGGAAGCGGTGATTCAACTTGAACCAGCGCAGCTATATCTGAAATATTGCGAATAGTCTCGCTTCCAAACAGGCATTCAAGTTCTGCTAACGACAGCCTGGGCTGTCTTCCTAAAATTGCCACTTGCATATGCTTCTAAGTATCGCTTAGCTCGCCGTAACCTGCAACCCCTGCCATTGAGGTTGAACTAAAATCTGTCCAATTGGACAAAAATAGTTCTCTTTTTTGATTGGTGTTGGTTGAGAGGAGGCTGGTATACTAGGGTGATGCTAGGTATTATTTTGTTGATTGCGACAGCAGGGCTGCCGATAGCGGTAATTTTTTGGTATGAGACTACCATTTCTAAACACGGATATAGGTGGCAAAGGGATGATCTGTTGGTTCCAGGCGTTGCGGCTGTTGTGCAATTTGTGGCGTCGACAGTTCCGTACCATTTTCTTGCACGATTACCTGCAAATTTTTTGCACCATTCCGTTGGCGGTGGGGTGGCAGTGGCCATCATGACAATGTATGTAATGAGCCGATTATGGCCGGGGCTTGTGTGGTGGAAGCAGCTGTTGGTGCTTTTTTCGGCAGTAAATATTTTGGGTAATATTAACGAGATCGCAGAGCTGGTTGGCGAACTGACTACAAACCATATCTATATATCAACAAAAATTGATACAAACATTGATCTTGTTGCCAATAACGTCGGTGCGTTGGTCGGCTTTTTGCTCGTCGGTTTAATTATATGGACATACCAAAGGCGTACACGGTGAAGCACGTCTTAAGACAAAACTGGAAGCTCGTATTAAATATTGTCACATTCGGCTTACTAGGGCTGGCAATTTTTTTGGTACGTCATGATATCGCAAATGCGCTGAGTGATCTTGGGAGAGTGAATGCGATTGCACTCCTTTTAATGATCCCTCTCCAGGCGCAAAATTATGCAGCTTACGCACATTTATATCAGGAATTTTTGAAGCTTTTGGGCAGCAAACAACCAACAAAACTCATGTATAAAGTTTCTTTAGAGATGAATTTTGTTAATCATGTGTTTCCGAGTGGGGGAGTTTCTGGTTTTAGTTACTTTGCGGCGCGACTGAAATCGGCTGGCGTGAGTACTGCGCAGGCCACATTAACGCAGACCATGCGCTTTATTTTAGTATTTGCAAGCTATGTAGT
>CAZNJH010000120.1:0-1785 GCA_964573355.1 uncultured Candidatus Saccharibacteria bacterium
AGGCTACATTATGCAGCCCGATGACGTCGTAGAATTCCGTTTCAATGTCTAAAATATCGACCCTGCCTGTATGTCGGGTGGCGCAACCTTAGGCCCCAAACCGAGCGGAGTGTTAATAACCCTCCTTTGGCATCTCGAGGTGTGGATTATTTAGCCCTGGGAGGTTTCGAATTTTAAAACCTGCCGACCTGTTTTGACGCTCATACTGAGCGCTCCCGCAAACCGACTCGCCTTTTTCCACCGATCAAGACGCTCGCTTAAATACGTATCGAGCTGCAGAGCACTTTGCTGTTGTAGGATGCTTGGAAATCCCTTTTCAATCTGCTGTTTATATATCTCGGTCGGTGGTTGCGAAATCACTGGCAGCTCTTTAGCATGCAGCCTCTCGTGTGCTTCAAACATTTTTTGTTGTACCATTTGGGCTAATATTCGTAGTTCTTTTTTGTGCCACGAGCGAAACTGCATTTCACGTCCAGCATAGAAAAACCGGATTGAAGCCATGAGTGCCTGCTGACTAAAATTAACCTCTTTGATTGATTCAAAACGGATATCTTCAAAACTTGAACGAAGTAATTTTTTATCAACCAGCAAGATTCGTCGAGATGTAACGCAAAGTATTGCAGTGCCTGCGGTATAAATTCCACTAATAACTACTAAAATACGCTCATCAGGCAATAGTAATCGGGGTAATTCGATCATTTCTCTTTTTGAAAAAAAGCTTAACCGAGTGAGTGCTTGTACCGTATTATTCGCATGAGTCATACCATCACCTCCGCTTACGGTCTTAGTGTAGTGCGTAATTAAAAGCTATGCTGTGCGCTGTTGCACAACTGGTTGTGATTTTTATCACGGCCCACTTGTTGCATCCGAATTTTTGCGAATGCACATCTGTTATGTAATAATGAAGCTATGCTAGCCGATCAAGCCGCACACGATCAGTTACTGGAGTTTTTTAAAACCGGTACCCAGCTCAAATATAAAAAGGGCGAATCTATTGTGCATGCTGGCGACGAACCTCGCGGGATCTACTACATTACAAGCGGCTTTGTGAAGGCGTATGCAATCACGAAGTACGGGGAAGAAAATGCATTGATCGTGCGACAAAATGGAGACCTCTTCCCGCTTATCTGGGCCTTCACTGGGTTGCATCGAGACATAACCTACGAAGCCATGAGTGATACCGCCCTGTGGCGAGTGGCGCGAAGTGAATTCTTGCAATTCCTTAAAAAGAACGAGCATGTCGTGCCCGTTCTTTTAGATATGGCCATAGAAGCATATCGCCTTCACTCCGAACGGGTGAACACACTAGAATATCGCACTGTTCGGGAACGGCTTGCCAGCTTTTTGCTCACCCACGTGGAGCGATTTGGCAGTCAAGGACTTAAAGGAAAGTCTCTCAGTGCCCCTATTCGGCGTGCTGATATCGCTGCTTCAATTAATGCCTCGAGAGAAAGTACTAGTCGCGAGCTTTCCGCCTTAGCCCGAGGCGGATACATCGATCTCACTACACCCTATATAGAAATCATCAACGAACAAAAACTCCGCGAGCTTTTATAAAGCGTTCGAGAAGTTAGCTGGTAGGTTTTAGTAAGTAAAAGCGTTCAAGGTTACCTTTTTCGCCAGCAACTGCACTGTCAGATTTTTTTACGATCACCAATTTATTTGCTCGACACCATGCCTCAAAATTCTGGAGGATATCACGGCGTTGTGCATTATTTTTGACGACACCTTTGTTGAGCTGGTCTTTACCGGAGGAGGCCAAATCCCGTATGGCGGCCGCCTGCT
>CAZNJH010000121.1:0-1727 GCA_964573355.1 uncultured Candidatus Saccharibacteria bacterium
ATCACTCACCGGATCAACTACAATCACTGATTTTTTTGTTGAGATTTTCAGACCGTTTGCGCCAAAATACTGTAATTCCATTAGTACTCCTATTTATTTTCTTGAAACTTCTTTATAAATCCACTCGTGTCGGCTAGAACGGCATGTTTACCAGTAAGCAGGGTGCTTATAAAACGATCTTTGATTTCTAATCGATACTTAAATTCACTTTCAGGTATAACCGTATAGCGAATCGGGGCGCCTTCTTCGAGTTCGACTGTTTTCATGAGCTTTTCAAGTTTTTGTTTATTACTTGATCCAACCAAAAGTAGATCAATATCTGAACCCTGCTTACCAACCAGGGCGCCACTAGTAATAACTACATCAAAAGCGCCCACCATCTGAAGTCGCTTGAGTAGATCGCCCTGCGAAGCTGGTGATATATCTTGCTGGGGTAGCTCTACAGAAAAAATTGATTGTAACGCTTTAAAGTGTTTATATCCCTGATTCACTTCGTAGTATAGTTTGTTGTTCACACTATCTGATTTAATAATACCGATCCCGAGCAGGTTTGAAAGCTCACGGCGAACTGAGTTAATTTGTTCGTCAATCTTACGAGTTAGTTCGCGCACATAAAATGACCTCCCGGGATTTGCCAGGAAGAGTTGGAGTAACTTGACCCTCGTTTTCGAACCAAACAACTGCTCAATCATGCTGTACTGTATTGTATCAAATCTTATACCGCACTACTAGTTTACTCAATTGTTTGATCGCTCCATGCAAACAGGGATACCAAGACTATCGGGGGCGCCTCATAGCGATCGAAGCAGCTTGGTGTTCAATAAAGTCATCCAATGGCTCTAGGTCAGTCGCGAGTCCTTTTCTTGTAAAGACACGCCGGAGGAGCTCATCGGCAAGTGATGGATTTTTTGCTAACACTGGGCCGTGCATATAGGTTCCGAAGATATTTTTATACAGTGCCCCTTCGGTTTCGTCTTCGCCATTATTCCCCGCCCCCTTGATGACCACACCCAACGGAGACATGCCACTACCAAGGTAGGTTTGTCCGGAGTGATTTTCAAAACCAACCAGTTTACCAAATGGTGAATTGACCACGAGATTACCGATGAGTCGTGCTTCACCCGCCCTTGTTTCTAAATCAAGAATGCCCGCACCACCAATTTCTGTACCATTGGGTAGTATAAAACGGTGACCAAACATCTGATACATCCCACATATCATAAGCCCCACCATGCCATCTTCACAACGCACTTTGAGATCTGCTGCATATTTCAACATGTCAGCCTGCACCAAACCCTGATTTGAGTCCTGGCCACCACCACCTACAATAATGTCGACGGGCTGTGTTTTAAGTTCTTTAAGCGAATGTAAGGGTATGTACCGCACTGTAAAGCCACGTTTGCTCAGTCGATACCTGAGCGTAATAATGTTACCCATATCACCATACACATTCATCTGCCGAGGATAGAGGTGGCCAATTACAACGACCGTTTTAGCTGGCGGTAGTTTTACCATATGCGCGGCACCTTTCCATATCGAGCAAGCTGCTCACGAACCTCGAACAATGCGGTATACGTTGGAATGATCACCATATTTGTGTAATCGCTTTTCATAAGATTTTGTATAGCTTGTGCAATATTAGTTGTAATATTAACATCAATGTTATCATGTTTGAGCCTGAGTGCCATATCGTATCCTCTTATACCACTTGTGGAGAGGTGTACGGC
>CAZNJH010000122.1:0-1716 GCA_964573355.1 uncultured Candidatus Saccharibacteria bacterium
GTTATTGGCTTCGCCCTCTTTTTTCTTGGTTGGCAGTTGACAAATATTGGCCCCGGACTGAGTCAAGTTGAGCTTTCGAGTGCGGCACAACATCTTGAAATAAACACGATTAAAGATATGCCCATTTATCCAATTCAGAGCATCCTTCAGTATGTAAGCTTGCAGATTTTTGGTGCTTCACCACTTGCTATTCGATTACCGAATATTCTCATTGCCGCTACAACCGCATTCTGTCTTTATCATTTAATGAAACGGTGGTTTGGTAAATCAACTGCACTCCTTGGTACGGCAGTATTTATGAGTGCCGACTGGTTTTTGTTTATCGCCCGTTTAAGTACAGGAGCGATAGAATTTAGCCTCTGGATTGTACTTGCATTCTTATGTCTACTCAAACTCATTGAGAGTAAATATCATTGGCTGATAGTCTATGCCATCACCATTTGTGGATTTCTTTTTATCCCCTTTGGGATATACGCTGCCGTTTCTCTAACAGCAAGCATCTTGGGCTTCCGGGTATTTCGTGAGCGCGTCCTCAAAGCATCGCACATTATAAAGATTCTCAGTATTGTTATAGCCATACTCGGCATTGGCTTGCATATATTCTTCTCGTGGCACAATGGAGAATTTTTTAAAAATGTATTCGGTGTGCAATCATTACCAACTTTTATTGAGTACTTTAAAAATGTTTTTATTAACACCAGTGCAGTTGCAGTAGTGTTTCCAGATGGTAATCCTAATATTAGCCCTGACGGCATATTCTTTGTACGATTCTTTGAGCTTGTTTTTATACTGTTTGGGGTTATCATGCTCTGGAAAACACGAGTTAACCGGCTGAACCTTATCGTACTCATCACGACTGTCGTGCTTGCCCTTGCCAGTGGACTGAGCGACGGCTCACGGGGAGGCGGCTTGATACTCATCCCTGCGGCAATTTATATGACAGCAGGTATTAGGCATTTAATGCATCGCTGGCGACGCACATTCCCGAAGAACCCGTATGCACGTGTTGCTGCGATGGCACCCTTGAGCATGCTCTTTGTTGCCGTCGTTGCGCTTCATTATGTAAGCTATTTTCATGTATGGGGGTCCCGGCCAGCGACTCATCGAGTATTTAATCGAGATTTTGAACTCGCTCGAACAGAGTTACACAGCTCCCGCTATCAAAACAAGCGCTGCTACGTACAGACGTCAACAGACGCTCTGCAAAAACTGCTTGAAGCCTCTGACCCTGTCTGTCAATTGAGTCCATCCGAAGCCACAGCGAATATACTTTTGCTTACACCCGACAACCAACTTTCTAAATCAAGCCCAAGCAGCTATCCGCTTGTCAGCGAAGCTTCAACGAGTAATGTTCGATGGGTCGTGATAACTCGAGACTAGTGCATATAAATGGTATACTAAACAGGTAATAGCAAGGAGACGCGGCCCATGATGGATCAAGCAAAAATGTTAATGCAAGTAAAAAAGCTTCAAAAAGAGCTCGCTAAAACAATTGTTGAGGTAGAAGCAGGCGACGGCGCAGTTGTCGTACAAATAAGTGGTGAGCAGAAATTAAAAAAGATAACCATTGACCCTGAGCAGGTCGATCTAGAAGATATTCGTGAACTTGAAACCTGGATTGAAGAAGCGGTGAAGCAAGCAATTACGGAATCTCAACAACTTGCAGCAGAAAAAATGAAGCCAATGATGGGCCAACTCGGAAACCTTGGTTTGTAG
>CAZNJH010000123.1:0-1674 GCA_964573355.1 uncultured Candidatus Saccharibacteria bacterium
AGTTTATGCGCAAAGCAAGGGTGCTCGGCGCTACAATTAAGACACCTGAGCGGACCATGTATGCCGGGCTAGAAGCGCCCCTCGTACGTGTGGTTAAAAGCCCCGCTGATCCTCAAACCTCAAGAGTCGTGCGTTAATTTGTACGATGCCTGTTGGTGATCAGTCCGGTCCGCGACACCGCGGCTCATACACGAGCCCACAGTAGGCCAGCCAAACTGCTACGGTTTAGGCGCCATGCTGTGTGTTCTTTCGATCATATAGATCAAAGAACAAGACCTCCCCGATTTGTCCAGGGTCGGGGAGTAGGCATGCCAGCTGGGCGGGAATCATCGCACCCGCCCAGCTGGCGCCGCTACTTCTTTGGAAGCACTGGAACATCACGCCTCTTAGCGCCTTTTACTCCCAAGGGGGTGGCTGCCAGGGGCGTGTTTTCATTACTGACCTCTGTACATAAGCTTATTATTTACTGGTTTTGACAAGCACAAAAGCTTACATTTAGTGTGTTCATGTATTTGGAATACCTGCTATTTAGTGCTATAATTTGAACATATACGACAAAACGTATTGACTTTAAAAAAATTATGTATTACAATATACTAATTCACAATAGAATAAGATAAATTGCAAGAGGAAGTTATGGAACAGACACCCAATCTCGACATCAAGAAGGCCGCCAAGGAAATCCTAGAGACCATTGAGCGTGATCGCGAACGCGAAATTATTGCTCGTCGATTTGGGTTGTATGACCGTAAAGAAACACTCGAACAGATTGGTGAACTGCTCGGTATTACTCGAGAGCGAGTTCGTCAGCTCGAAAAAGCAATTCTTATTCGCCTCAAAATTGCAGCCGAAAAAAATGAACTTCCGCATATGCAAGATGTTGAGAAAGAACTTGTTAAACAACTTTCCGAAATGGGTCGAGCTGCTCGAGTGAGTGATCTTGCCCAAAAAGTAGGGAAGACAGGTGATGAGCGCGACCGTGCTCACGTCGCCTTCCTTGCCACCCTGGCCCCTCAACTTGCCGTTCTTGATGAAAATGACGACTACCACCAGTCAGTCGCTATTAAAGAATACTACGACGAAAAAGACCTCAGAGACCGCGTTTCTGAAGTGGTAAAGACAATCAAAACACATGGCCAGCCGCTTACAATTGCACAGCTGCATGACAAAGTAAAAGGCTACGAACATCCTGACCATGTCCGAGCGCTTGCAAGTACCAGCAAAAACTTAGCCAACCTAAAAGACCAGTGGGGACACATTAAGTGGCCACTGGTTAACCCTAAGAACATCCGCGATAAAATCTACGTTATTTTACAAGAAAATGAAAAACCAATGCACTTTTCTGAAATTTCTGAAAAAATTAAAGAATCAGATTTTAAGCGTAAGGATGTCACCACTCAGGCAATTCATAATGAACTTATAAAAGATACACGTTTTGTACTCATCGGCCGTGGTATTTACGCGCTGAAAGAATGGGGTTATAGCAAAGGGACTGTTTCAGATATTATTACCAAGATTCTCAAGAAGGCAAAAGAACCAATGCACCGAGATGATATTGTTCGTGAAGTACTGAAAAGTCGTCAAGTAAAAGAAACAACCATCTTACTTAATCTCCAGGGTAAACCACAGTTTAAGCGTGTAGCAAAAGCAACCTACGAACTCGCCGAATAGATC
>CAZNJH010000124.1:0-1670 GCA_964573355.1 uncultured Candidatus Saccharibacteria bacterium
AAGCAGGTTCGCTTTAAAGTACACAGCGATGAGCCACAAATTGTACGCATTGAAAAGAAAACAAAAGGTGACATTACTGCTGCTGATATAAAGACTACTGATCAAGTTGATGTTATCAACCAAGACCAACTGATCGCTACGCTTGATAACGCTAAGCCATTCGTGATGGATATTTTGGTAGAGTCTGGTCGCGGCTACCGTACTATTGAAGCAACCCCTGCCGAAAGCCGACCAAGTGATATGATCGCAGTCGATGCAATCTTTAGCCCAGTTTTGCGTGTTCGTTATAAGGTTGAAAGTACTCGTGTTGGACAAATGACTGACCTCGACAAGTTGCTGCTGACAGTTGATACCGACGGCTCATTAAGCCCACGTGAAGCATTCGAAGAAGCTGCTGCAATATTGGTAAATCAGTATACTGCGCTTGCCGGTACGACTACTGTAGCCGCAGCACAACCGCTTACTCAAGCTGGTGCTGACGACGAAGCAGCTGAGCTGATGACACCGATTGAAGACCTTAACCTGACCGCTCGCACAGCAAATGCCTTGTTAAATAATGGCATCAAAACTATCGGTGACCTCGTAACACTTGGTGAAGTTGAGCTACGAGAACTAAAAGGCTTTGGCAGCAAAGCACTCGATGAAGTTAAAGATAAAATGGCGGAATTGGAGTTTTAAATGCATCGTCACGGATATCAAGGTCGTAAATTTGGCAGAGAGCGTGATCAACGACGTGCGTTGATGCGCAGTCTTTCGATTGCCCTGGTAGAACACGGCAGTATTGAAACGACGCTTCCAAAAGCCAAAGAACTTCGACCAAATTTTGAAAAGTTAGTTAGTAAAGCTAAAAAAGGCGACCTTCACAATAGGCGTTTAATCGTGAGTACACTCGGTAGCGTGCCGGCTGCGCATAAACTCGTTGAGCAAATTGCACCAGCAATGCAACGCACAAGTGGATACTTAAGGATTGAACGAACAAGCTTACGACGTGGCGATAACACGCAAATGGCACGAATTAGTTTTGTGGATGACATAAACATCGCTGCACCTGCCGAAAAATCGCAAACTAAATATAGTGCTGTTTCGGCGAAAACCTCCAGCACACCAGTTACCAAAACGACTGCAAAGAAACCCGTAAGTACCGCTGCAGCCAAAGGGGATAAATAATGAATAAAACATATTCTGCAAAACCAACTGATGTGACCCGTGACTGGTTACCCATTGATGCCTCAGATGAACCACTGGGCCGTATTGCAACTATTATTGCCACGCACCTTACTGGCAAGAATAAACCTATGTACACTGCTCATATTGACTGTGGAGACTTTGTGGTTGTTACGAACGCTGCAAAACTACAAGTTACCGGCAACAAGCTTGAGGCTAAAAAGTACTACAATTACAGTGGATTTCCGGGTGGACTTAAAGAAACTGTCTTAAAAGACCAGCTCGACAAAGACCCGACGGTTGTTATAAAAGCTGCTGTAAAAGGTATGTTACCAAAAAATAAGCTGATGACTGAACGCATGGCCCGTTTGCGAGTGTTTGTTGACGAAAACCACACACACGCAGCACAGCAACCTAAGAAAGTTGAGGTAAAACGTGGCTAAAAATGATTATTTCTATGGACTTGGCCGACGAAAAAGTGCCACTGCTCGTGCCCGCTTGATGGG